>JAESTW010000107.1 GCA_016763395.1 Kofleriaceae bacterium | reverse complement strand
CGTCACGCAAGAGGTAGCTTTCGCCAAGAGCTGCATAGGCCTGATACCCGCTCATTCGCTGGTTGAGTTGGCCATCGCGAAGAACTTGCAAAATGGCATAACTGCTGCTGGCGCCTGGCTCGGACAGGAGTGCACCGGCATCCCTGAGGATCTTGACGGTGGCAACTAGTCTGTCGTGGTAGCCAACTTCACTGCGCATCATCCACCACGCGCGCATGATTTCTGCAGCAACGCCGGGCGAGATACTGCGTCCGAGAAGTTTATGCTCGCGCAGTACCGATTCAAGCCTCTGCACACGTATGCGTTCACCAACATTGAGTACGCGTCCGTAGCCACCGCCGATGGCCAGGGCTATGTCACCGGACAGGAACGTATTGCTGGTGTTGTCCGCCGGTGTCGGCCGTTTGATGTGAAGATAATCCCCGCCGAGGAGGACTGAGCCGATGCCAATGCCGAAGAGGTTGCCACTGTAAAAACGCGCCTCCGCTGAGCCTGCCAGGTTTAGTGTAGCAATGCGGGCGCTGGAGTCGGCGCCTTCGAAGTTAATGACGCCAGCAACTAGATCACCGCGCCCCTCGTAACGAAGTGCAAGGTTCTGGCCTTCGCGAATCCGGACATAACTGGCACTCGCTTGGCCATCCAAGAAGGTTTCTCCCGAGACGCTGTCGTATCCCAGGTGCGACTCACCGACGGCAAAAGTCAGCTGATCGCTGGCGGCCAACATCTCGTCACCGAAGTCTTTGGCTAGCTTCACAGTGGTATTGCTACTCGCCAGGCCAGCGGAAGTTGCTCCCAAACCGGTTGTAGCCAGGGATGACTCGTCTTCATCGCTGCTTGACGATCCGGACCCCGAAGTGGTTTTTACCCCCAGCTTCCGCAGAGCGTCCTTAGCCGAATTTCGGACAAAGCGATCTCGCGAGCTGTCCGCAGCCACACCTTCGAGTACCGGAATGGCACGCTCGTCGCCTAGCTTGCCAAGTGCAACGATAGCGATCTGGGATACCGAGTCAAATTGCTCGTTTGTGACAACATCAATAAGTACGGGGACCGCCCGCTTGTCGCCAATGCCGCCCAGTTCGCGGGCAGCCTCACGGCGTTCTTCGCGCCACGCATCTCTGTCGGTTCCCGCCGGACGGCGGCGCACGGTATCAATGAGTGCTTGGGTCTTGTCTCCAGATGGCGAGATGTCGTCCTGAGCTACGGCCTCACCAACTAAGGCGGGCGCGACGCTGGCTAGCAGGGCGAGAGAAAGGGCTTGGGCAATGAATTGAAGTCGCATTATTGATCTCCATACTCAAGGCAGGAAGGCATATTCTCGGAACGATTGCGGGGTGCTTCGGGGCCATTGACAAACTGCAGTTGAGCGCAGGTTGCCGCTTCTATGCAAGTGAGAGCAATAAACTGTCGATGGTCAGAGTACCCTTCAATTCTACGAATACAGGTTGAATAGGTGAAATACGAGTTTGGGTCGTCGACGCCGTCCGGCGGCGACACTGGAATTGCAGCACAGTCTACGAGTTTTGCGCAGGCATCGTCAGCACTCTCGACCTGCGCCTCAGCGCACAGAGGTTGTCCGGTGGCGGCTCCGCAGAACCCTCGAGCGCCCGGCGCGCCCTCTTCGAAGTCACAGGAAGCTAAGCTGAGGCTTCCCAATAAGGTCACCCCGCCGAGCAGCAGGCCAGGCAACAAGGTGGACGCTAGGGTTTGAACATCTCGCATTGCCGCATCGTATCAGCGAGAGACGCTGTGGCCCACTTTTGGGACCACTTTGATCATTGACCTATGTCGTACTCAGGCCTACTCAGGAGCGGAAACTTCTGCGTCCGGTTTGTCTTTGCGGCGGGTGAGTTGAACCAGAGGAGCCTCTGCCTCCATCGCCGCCACGAGAAGTTCAGAAACGTCCAATACCTCGACTGATTCGTCCTCGTTGCGTGCCTTCACGCCGTCGGCAACCATGATGTTGCAGAAGGGACATGCCACCGCAAGGGTCTTGGCGCCGCTGGCCAGGAGCTCATCAGTACGATCCTCGTTGATGCGCGGACCATCTTCTTCCATGAACATGCGCCCACCGCCAGCGCCGCAGCAGAAGCCGTGCTGCCGGCTGCGAGCCACTTCCACTCGTCCACCCTCTGGTGTAACAGCGTCGACGATGGAGCGTGGGGCATCGTACTCATCGTTCCATCGGCCGAGGTAACAGCTATCGTGGTATACGACTTTTTCTGATACATTTTTGACAGGCTGCAAATCGCCAGTCTTAAGTAGGTGCGCCAAAAGCTGAGTGTGGTGGATGACTTCGAAATTTCCGCCAAACTGTGGGTAGTCGTTCTTTAGCGTGTGCAAACAGTGTGGGCAACTGGTAACAATCTTGGTCGCGCCAACAGAATTGAGAGTCTCGACATTGGTCTCTGCCTGCATTTGGAAGAGCATCTCGTTGCCAGTACGTCGGGCTGGATCGCCAGTACACTCTTCTTTATGGCCCAATACTGCATAGTCGACCTTGGCAGCCTTTAAGAGTTTTACCATGGCTTTGGTCTGCTTAATGATGCGGTTGTCAAAGGCGCCAGCGCAACCGACCCACAAGATGTACTCGGGTTTTTCGACATCATCGATGAGAGGAACATCGAGTCCTTCGGCCCACTTCATGCGGTCGCCCTTTGAGATGCCCCAAGGATTGCTCTGTCGTTCGATATTGCGGTAGGTGCGCGCCAATTCTGCGGGCGCTTTTTCTTGCTCTAGCACCAGGTTCTGCCGCATTTGAATGATCTTGGCCGGATGTTCGATGAATACCGGACAGACCTCTTGGCAAGCGCCGCAAGTGGTGCAAGCCCAAAGGGTATCTTCAGCAATTCGTCCACCGACCATCGGCGGCATGTCCTCGATGGTTTTGTCGACAACTTCAATCTGGCCTTTGATAGCAGCCAGATCCGCTCCGCTAAGGTCGGGGATTTGTTTTTCCAGCTCGGACTTCTCGTTGTAGAGACTGTCGCGCTCCAGCATCTCGTAGCGAATGTCGTGGATGAGCTGCATTGGCGAGAGGTTTTTCTCGGTGTTGTAGGCCGGACAGTAATTGGAGCACCGAGCACACTCTGTGCATGCGTAGGTGTCGAGTAGGGACTTCCAGCTGAACTGTTCGAAACGACCAACGCCCCACTGGTTTTCGTCTTCCAGATCCAGCATCGGCAAATCCATTTTCTGCTTGCTGAGATTGCGAGTGAAGATATTCGGAAGTGCGCCCAGGAGGTGAATGTGCTTGGAGTAGGGCAGGTAGTTGAGGAAGGTTAAGACAATCACCATATGCAACCAGTACGCTGCCGCTTCGATCGTATGAAGCTGATCAGGCCCAAGTCCGGTTAGTGCTTTGGCGATAATCCCGGATACAGGCGCGGCTTGCGGGTATTGTCCTGCCTCCATAAAGGCCATAGCGCCATGAGCACCGTGGTACAGGAGGTGGGTAAGCATCAGTGACGCAATGGCGCCCAGAATTACGCCCGCATCCATGTTCATTTCGATAAGGTTTGGGCGAATGACGATACGCCTGAAGACTGCCCAGCAAATCATCGTCAGCACGACCAGGTTCATCAGATCGATAGACATGAGAATCGGTTTTGCGAGTACCCAGGGCAACAGAGCTTGGACACTCAAGCCCGGAGCGATTCCCGAGACCGCCAACTCCAAGGTTCCCAGCTGAATCACCAAGAAGCCCCAGAAGATAAGCAGGTGATGTCGCGAGCTGAGGTGCATTGGGCCGAGTTCAGCGACCTTTTTCTGGCCGACGAAGTAGATCAGGACCGAGGCAATTCGGGCCGGAATCTGATCGAGGCGCGGACGGGGATCCGCATTTCCACGGGCTACCGCACGGCCGAAAGCGTACATTGTACGGGCGAAGAAGCCGATCGCCAGCAGCAACAGAACTACAAATAGATAAGGTCTCATGGGCAAGGGCTACATATCACACGTATTCTCGCGACGGATCCGGGCTGGGGCCAAATTGAAAGGAGCCGATCACCTCTGATGCGTAAAACTATTCGCATTCGAGGTGCGAATCTCGTTGCGCACCAGTTTCTTTCGGGGCACAATTAGGATTCACTGTATTGTTGCCGACTACCTAAGTACTAATTATGTCTCGAGATTCTAAGCCCAAGTACAACACGCTGGTGATCAGCGATCTGCACCTGGGGGAAGATCTGTCTGCAACAGCCAACGAGGCTGACAGACTTCATATTGAGATTGTAGAACGGCAGCTCATCAGCTTTCTTCGCTATTACGCTCGGCGTCGTGAAGATGGCCGGGCCTGGCGCCTGATCATCAACGGCGACATGGTTGATTTTCTGACGGTGGGAGTCTTTCCTGAGCACCCAGAGTTCTCGGAGCACAAAGCGACACTTGGTGAGCACGAATTTGGCCTAGGCCGCTCTCCCGCGGTGGCCGTGGTCAAGATGAAAATGGTTATCAAACGGCACATCGGTGTGTTTCGTGCGCTGGCTAGGTTTCTATCACGGGGCAACCGGGTCGAAATCCTGTCTGGAAACCACGATACCGAGTTTTGTTGGAGCGGGACTCAGGACGCACTGACCTGCGGGGTTGGCGAGGCTTGGGAGACAATGCCAGAGTCGCGCCGTCCGGGGGCACAAAAAGCGTCCGAGGTTATCTCGGGAATCAACTTTCATCAGTGGTTTTTTTACGAACCAGGCGTTCTGTGGGTAGAGCACGGTCATCAATACGACGAGTGCTGCTCACTCAGACATCAACTCTACCCCCGTTGTCCGGATACCGACGAGATCGTTACCAATGTCGACTCAGCAGGCGTGCGCTATGTGACTAGCTATATTGCGGAGGCAGAAGCCCAGAATATGGACCGTTGGTCCTTCATGGGCTACGTGCGCTTTGGCTTTGGTCTTGGTGCTAAGGGCTGTTTGCGCCTCACCTACGGCTACTATTCGTTTTCACGGGAGCTTATGAGGGTCTGGCGGGCGGAGTCAAAGCGTGGGGTGTCCGGGCGCGACATTCGCAAAAAACACGTGCAGCGTTTGGATTCGCTAGCGCAGAAGTGGGACATGCCTCGAGAGACTCTGGATAAGCTAGACGATCTGAGCCGGCTGCCAGTGGTCAATCAGTTTTCAAAACTCTCGTCTGTGCTCATGCTGGACAAGCTGTTTTTCTACGCGATGGGTGGCGTCGTGGCACTGCTTTCGGTGATCTTCCTCAGTGGTGCTCTAACCCTGGCAGGCGTGGTACTCGGAGCCTTTATGGCCGTTGGCCTCAGCATTTGGTCAAGCCGTGGACGCGAGGTCGACGCCTCGGCGACGATGGAACTCAACTCTGAGCGCATCCTTAAGATCGTCGACGCAAAATTTGTGACATTCGGACACACGCACGAGCCAGTGGCCAGGCAGCTCGACAAGGGCACCTGGTATTTTAATACCGGCACCTGGGTTCCAACCGGAAAACCTGGATTGTTGCGAGTCTTTACCCACCTTGTGGTGCGTCACCGAGAGGACGGACCGGAAGCTCAGCTCTGCCAGTGGCGGGATGGAGCGAGCCGCGCATTTACTCCTGGGTGGCGTGCACGGCCACTTGAGGACGAGGTCGTCGTCCGCAAGCCGGCAACAGATGGAGTGCCCGAGCCTGTGCCAGTGGGCGCGATGGCGAAGAGTAAATCGCCCGAATCCAGCGAGATTGATAGCGCCGCCTGAGCTAGCATCGCGAGAGAGTGTAAATGCTCGCGATGCGATGCCGGACACACGAAGCCCTCTAGT
>JAESTW010000106.1 GCA_016763395.1 Kofleriaceae bacterium | reverse complement strand
GTAAGAGAAGAGTTCCTGTACCCGCCGCCTCCGGCCAATTACTCACTACTACATGCGACCGCGGACTTGGTGCTACTGTAAAAACACAAGGCGTTTGTCTACAAAACGATATCGTGTCCGAAGAGTCGGGGCGCTTGTCCGATGGCAGTCCGGACTTGAATTGCGCCACCCGGGCGGACTGGAACTACTCCGAAGGTTGATTGGCACGGCGCGGATCTCGGGGCCATGGCACACTGTCCTTAGGAAGAGGTGGCTGCACGCTAAACCCGTGAATAGGAGGAAAATTTATGTCGCGTTGACAGTCTTCTCGCCTAGCAAACCACCACCAGCTATTCCCTGTAACTGTAACTGCTCGTCCGTTGTCAACAGCTTTGACCAAATCGGGTAGCCCGTTTTCGAAAGGTGGCTCGTCAGTAGAATCGGGCTCTAATCGAGCAGCAGAATAGGTTGGTGCTCCAGTGTTCCCGCACGCACCGAGGGACAGTAATGAAAGAGCACCGAACTTGATGATGAGCCTTGGAAGCCATCTCATTAGATCGCCCCTTCAGGTTCCATCAGTTCGTTATCACCGCGTGGGGTCGGTGCCATGGTTCTTATGTTTGCGGCTGGAGCAGCCGATGCTCAGAAGTCTTCTGTGGTTGTGAGCTCGGTGGATTCGCTGAGAATCTGAGCGTTGATGTCCACGTCGAGAGAAAAGCTACGTTGCCACTCCGGGTTGTTCATGGCCCGGAGTTTGCGATCGACTTCGTCACGAGAGCGCGCAAGAAAAGAGTCCGCTTCAGGAGCCGCGATGGCAACCAGCAACACATGGTGGGCGAAGAAAATCTCCTCCTCAGCGCCTTCTATATGTTCGACGCGCAAAAGGATTCGAATCGCTTCGTCCGAAAGCCTCAGTGCTTTCTCATGGTCGCTGCCAGTGATTGCCTGGGCCTGCCGCGATAGGGCCATTGCCTCTGCGCCTGCCAGTTTGTAGGCATGGGCAATGTCTGCCGCTTCTTTGGCCGCTGCTTCGGCAAGCTGCAGATCGGATTCGGCCTTTCGGGCAAGATAGACACCAGCCTCCGCGAGTTTCGCATTGCATTGAATGTACGGCGCGTCGAGCTGTGCTGCTTCGCGATAGACGCTATCACAGAGCTCGAGCGCCACTGCGAAATTCCCCAACGCGGATTCGTTGCTTGCGTGATACACTTGGCAGTCGGCCAAGCTCCACCGGGATTTGGTCGTGCGAAGGAGTTCTATCGCCTGCAGAAACTCATCTTGAGCGCGCGTGAATTGACCGACCGCGGACAAAATAATTCCCCGCATGGAAGTGTTGTCGCCAGCCCGAGCCAAATCTCCGTCTGCTTGGCACAGCCGAATGCCTTTCTCGGCAAACTCCATCGCATCTTCGAAATTACCCAGGCAGAGGTGAATCGCAGAGAGGTGGTTGTTGGCAATCCGCTCGAGTTTTGGATCGCCACCTTGTTGGATCTCACTGATGATGGGCTGATAGATGCGCAGTGCTTTTTGATACTGAGCTTGCATCAGAAAACTTCGGGCCATACTGATACGAGCACGCATTTCTGCAGCTGTTGCACCGATGTTCTCAAAGATAGCAATCGCTCTCTTGGTCGACAGCATGCCATTTTCGAAGTCCCCAGTTCTCTCCCTGGCTTCGCCGATAATTCGCTGTGCCTCTCCCTCAAGAAGTAGTGAATTTGAAGTCCGGGCGGTATCAACGGCTCGTTTTGCGGAGGTAATTGCACTGTCAAAAGCACCGTTTCTAAGGTGCCGCTCGGCTTCTTGGGTCAAGAGCTCAGCCATTGCTTCTGAGCCTGGCTCGCACAGTGGCTCCAAAACCGCCAAGTCGATGCCTTGATCATCGAAATTGCCCAAGTCTCTGTGGGCCTTTGCTCGTCCGAAGAGAGCCGCCTTGTGTTGATCTTTCGATGTTTGCGCCTGCCTGCTGCTCTGCGACGCATTGATGGCAAGGGCGCGGTCAAAAGCCGAAATGGCGGTGGCTGTCTCAAACGCGGCGAGAGCCGAGAGCCCCGCTGTCGTCCAATAGTGTGCAGCTTCGGGCATCATTCCGCCAAGCTCTAAGTGGCGTGCGATAAAGGCGGGCGGTTCGTCGCTACCGGCGCGGTCGCGTATTGACAGTAGATGTCCGAGTTCTGCGTGGGTGGTCTGCTTGGCTCCTGTCGAAAGGGAGGCGTAGACCACTTCGCGGATCAGGCCATGGCGGAACGCAAATTCTCCGCCGTGCGTGGCAATATCGGTCGGGTCTCGCCGTTCCAATAGTCCCTGCTCAACAAGTTGGTCCAGATGATTGAAGACGTCAGCCCCTGCGAGTTCTTCTAGGATAGGGGCTCGAAAGCTTTCGCCGATGACAGCGGCCCGTTGGAGTACCGCCTGGTTTTGAGGACTCAGACGGTCGATTCGAGCGGTCACACTGTCCCGGACACTGGTGGGAATGTCCTCCAAGCCGATATCGCGAATGTTTCTGCAAACTTCTTCAATGTACAGGGGATTTCCGCCTGTGCGCTTTGCGACTTTTTCTATGATTTCGTCAGTGCCGACATCTCCCAGCCTGTCGGCGATAAGCAAACGCTGCTCGGGTACGTCCAGATCCCGCAGCGGGAGTTCAATGGTATTGGCCAGTGCGGGCAAGTGAGAGATGTCTCTACAGCTCATGACTATCAAACACGGGATGGGGTTTTCCGTGGTCGTCAGAATTGTTCCGATTATGTCTAGGCTGGCCTCATCGGCGAGATGCACGTTTTCAATAATCAGAAGGCTTGGTGCATTCTTGGTGAAGACGGCGTGGCACGCTCTGAGACTGGCCGTGCATCGCTCTCTCAGCCCGGCGTGATCACTCTCCGGAACTCCGCCAAGGATGCCGTCTCGCAGATCCATTGCCATCTCAATGCTGTAGCAAATCTCAGCGACTGCATCCTGCGGCATGTTGCTGGAGAGCAGGGACCTGGCCAGACGCCGGCTCAGGAGTGAACGCGCTCGTTTTCCACGTTTGGGTGGCAAGGAGAGAGCAACTTCCAAGTAGTTGATGATGACAGTAAAGGGCGCGTCGAGTGCGCGCTCGGTTGCCATCATGGTGAATAGCAGCGGCTCTGGACTAAGGGTTGACACCCCTGCGACAAATTCTGAGACTAAACGGCTTTTGCCAACTCCGACGCCGCCGGTCACAAGAATTCCGCGCTGCGACTTCTCGTTCATCGACTGGTGGAAGTTGTCCCAAATTGTCTGCAATGCGGTTCCGCGTCCGACGAAGCGCCCGCGCCTATCGCGTAGTGCCCGGTTTCGGACATCATGGCTTTGAGGACCGACTAGCTCGAGGATGCGGAGTTTTCTGCTTCGAAGCTTTCTCGAAGGCAACTCGCGAAAACGAAACTGGGCCGAGGTGGAGTGGGCCGCGCCTCCGCTCAGGAGCGGTTTGTTACTTTCTGCACCTCTCGCGAGTTCGCGTGCCTCGCGCAGTGCATCGCCCCGAAGTCGGTACTCGGACCCTTCGCGTTGTGCAACCACGCCTGCTCGAGCGGCGGACCGCAATTCAATTCGGTTTACAGCATCCCCCGGATCAGCGGCATCACTGGCAAGCTCTGCTGCATCAATGGCAAAATGCATCGCGTTGGCAATGTCATCTTCACCGGCCATTTCCAAGCCAAACACGGCAACGATCTCGGAGTCCGAACTGTCGTGAATCACTGCACTTCGTTTGTAGGCCAAGTCGCACAAGGCGAGGCTGAGTTCACGACGTCTATCCGAGCTGCCGCCGTCCAGAAGGAGCAGCGAGACGACCACCCGTCGTTTGTCGATGAGAGTTGAAACGGTGGTGGGCTGAAACACCGAAGCGACCTCGGTAACCTCTTCTTGATGGATTTCGACCTGGGGTGGTAGCTCTCGAGAGCTGGAATCCGACTCGGAGGTGAAGCTAGTTCCCTCACTGATAGCAGCGCTAGATTTTTTGACGATGGAGACCGTCATGGTGGTCTCGGTCGCTGTTTCTTCGATATCTACTTCTTCTGTGGGAAAAAGTTCCTCGATCCACTGTGATAGGTGCCGAGCCCCGGATTCGTCGCTGAGTTCTCGTGCTGCACGGGACAGTTGCCGGGCAAAATCAGATGCTGAGCATCGGCGACTTGGGTGACGTTGCAAGGATTCCATCACCGTCCGGCACAGGAATTCGGGTAGGTCTGGTCGCAATCCTGCTAGATTCTCAACCGCAGTTGCCCGTACAGACTTGAGGATTTCGACAATCGTATTGCCCGTGAATAGACGCTTCCCTGCGAATAGTTCCCATGCCAGTATGCCGATGACAAAGACGTCCGAGGCGGGAGTGGGAGAGTCACCAAAGGTCTGCTCAGGCGCCATGTAACGTGGCTTTCCACGCAAGCGTTTGGATGTGGGGGCGGCTACAAAACGAGCTCGGGCAACACCGAAATCTAGTATTTTGACAAAGCCTTCGTGGCTCAAAAAGATGTTGTGCGGCGAAACATCGCAATGAACAATTCCGAGTGGGTTGCCTTCGCTGTCCCGTTTTTGATGGGCGTAGTCGAGACCGGCCGCGATGTCGGCGAGAATGTAGCAAGCGAGGGAGGCTGGCACCATCTCGCCTTTGCTCTCGGCCGCGCAAGTGGCGACGTGCAGATCAACGCCCTCTGACAACTCCATCGCCAAGAATAGCTCACCTTCGTCTTTTCCGAAGTCGAAAACTTGGACGATGTTGCGATGGTTGAGAGAGACAGCAATTCTCGCTTCGTCGATAAAGTTTCGGACGAAGCGTGGCTCGCCAGCAAACGCGGGCTTGATTCTTTTGATGGCTAGGATCTTTTCGAACCCAGCAATGCCTATACTCTTGGCTTTGTAGACTTCGGCCATCCCACCTTGCGCGATCAGCTCAAGGATGTGGTACTTGCCGAGTTTCTTGGGAACTTCCGCCACAGCTCAGCAGAGTATATAATTAACATGATGGCCAGCGCTTGTAACATGACACCTCTAGAGGCTCTTCTTGGATATTCTTTCGATAATTCGGAGTTATTGACCACATCGCTCACACATTGTTCCTTTGCCAACGAGGACAAGAGTGGCAATGCGGCTGATAACGAGAAGCTCGAGTTTCTTGGGGATGCAGTGTTGGGGCTCATCATCGGCCACTATCTGATGGACCGATTCCCCTTGCTTGACGAAGGCCAGCTCTCGATGACTCGCTCTCAGATGGTCAGCGAGACCGGTCTCGCCAAGGTTGCGATTGAAATGGACCTCGGAAAATGGATTCGACTCGGCAAAGGAGAGGAGCAGAGTGGGGGGCGAACCAAGGCCTCGATCTTGTCCGATACTCTTGAAGCGGTGATTGCCGCTGTGTATCTAGATGGCGGTTTTGAGGTTGCTACCCGGGTTGTCGTGGGGCGATTTGCTGGACACACACCCAAAAAGCCGGGCATGGGGAGTGATTTCAAAACTCGACTGCAGGAGCTGGTTCAGTCGCGATTCAAATCTATGCCCTCGTATGAGCTTGTGGCTGAATCTGGGCCCTCTCACGACAAAGTGTTTGAGGTTCAAGTCTTGGTGGACGGTGTGGAGAAAGCACGGGCGAGTGCTCGGTCTAAGAAGGCGGCTGAACAACTCGCTGCTGAGTTGGCTCTAGTGTCTTTTGACAAAGGTGAGTAGGGGCGCTGCCCGTTCTGTCCGGAAACTCGATCTCCCCTTGATACCGCAGACATGCGCATCCGGTCGGTGACGTTGACCGACGACAAAACTCGACAGCTCGAGCTAGGTTTTGTTTATGTACATCCGGTTCTTCCACTTGTTCTTCGCGATGGTCGCTGGTTGGCACAGAGGGCCGTGCTGATTTCATCCCTCGCATTAGGACTAGAATTGTTTTCTCACACGACATCTG
>JAESTW010000105.1 GCA_016763395.1 Kofleriaceae bacterium | reverse complement strand
GAGGATTGTGGCTTAGCCCAACAGCACTTCTCGCACCCGCCGGCACCTGGACCTTTGAGGACAACGAACTCTTTTTCGTCGGAGGTAGTTATTCGTTCACGGACCAATTCACCATGTCGATGCACACGCTGATTCCGTTGGGAGACGAGATAGCCTCGCCTTACATTCTGACTGGCAAATACGGCCTGATTGACCAAGGGCAACTTCGCTTTGCCTTGACCGGTAATGTCTTTGGGGTGTTTGGAGATAACAATGACAATTTCTTTTCCGCTGGGTTTGGCGGCGTCGCTTCGTACTGCTTAGATGTGAAGTGCCACTCATTGATAAACGGATACATTGGTGCGTTGGCACTGATAAATTCTGAAAGCGGTAGCAATGCATCGATCCCGATCGTTTTCTCGGCTGGACTCGCACAAAAACTCAGCAATCGCGTCAAACTCATTCTGGAAGTCGATGGCGGTGCTGTTGTCGGGGAATACGATGCAGTTGGAGATGGGTTCTTGGCTTGGTACGGCCTGCGATTCGGAAATGATTTCATCGGAGTAAATGTTGGCTTTGCCAAGCTAATTATTGACGAAGAAGACGGCGGTGCGCTGCCCTTGGGCCTTCCTTGGGTCAGCTTTGTTTACCGAGCACTTCCCGGCAGCTGAGTCCAAGAACCCTTCAATTGGGAACCTGCAAGTCGCCCCGCAGTCATTCGAGATGCGGTGCGACAAAGTCTTAGAGTATGTTCGATGACTAGGCGCAGCGATGACGTCGGACACCAAAGCGATGCGACTCCTTTCGGGCGATGTCTTCACAGTGTGGGCATCGATCGTAGTTGTTGCGGCGAAATGGCATTTGCGTTGGCCGGTGAGTGCATTTCTTTGGCTTTCAATACGTTTGGAGCAAAACATTTAACGTTGCCGATTATGCTTGGTCCGCAGCCCACTATCTGAGAACCGGAAAATATTTCTCGTGATCACGGGGAGAATAACGAGGGCGCGCAAGTATTGCGGACCTAGGAAACAGGGGCGTGCAATGTCCGGATGTGCCTGCTTGCCTGCCTCTAGAGTGCCATGATACTAATTCGTATATGCGTACAATTGTTGTGGCTATACCTTCGTTGTTGTTGATGAGTGCTACCGCTCATGCACAAGTATCAGGAGTCGTTCTAAGCGACACAGGAACACCGATTGCGGACGCTCTAGTGAGTGTCCAAGCAAGTGATGTTCAGACCACGAGCAATGCCAAGGGCGAGTACGTTTTGGCAAATGCTACCGGGACTGACCTTGTCATCGTGGCCGCCGCAAAGGGGTTTTACAATACCTCTGTGGTTGCAACTACACCTTCAACTTCAGTCAACTTTGCACTTGATGCAGTTCTGAGTGAAAATGACGCTGGCTACGTTTTCAAAGATCCGCTCGTATGCAATGCTTGCCACTCAGAACAATACCAGCAGTGGAATAACTCTCCCATGCAAAAAGCGGGTCTCAATACTTGGGTGCATGACATCTACAGCGGCACCGGTACGGACAATGGGGCCGGTGGCTTTGTCTACCTTAGAGATTCTCCTCATGCGGGGGCAAACCCGGAATCTGAATGTGCATCTTGCCATGAACCTGAGTCGTGGCTAAACGATCCATTCTCCGCCATGTCCGACTTGAAAGGCGCGCCAGATTCGCTGACTCACGGCGTTTCATGCGATATCTGCCACAAGATCGCTGATGTGGATGAGACCAAACCGAATTACCCTGGCTTGTATCCCGGTTCGGTGACAGTTACCCGCCCCAGCGGCGATCCAGCGACAGCTGTCATGTATGGCGTACTTGGAGACGTCGACTTTTTTAGCGCCAATCGCATGCGAGCTTCCTATCAACCACAACTGAGCAGTGCTGTGTGTGGCGTGTGCCATCAAGACAAAAATGACCCGGACGGTGACGGCGATTTCGAAGAAGACAACGGTGTTGTCTCGGAACCGACCTATGTCGAGTGGCTCGAGTCCGACTACGCGAATCGGGATTCAGAAATATTCGCAGACTGTGTGGACTGCCATATGTTGGCAACAAATTCGGCTGATGCTTGCGATGAGAATAAACCCTCACTCAATCGTCCGCCAGGCGATGTTCGCTCTCACCTAATCTTGGGAACCACACCTGAGTATCTTGAAAACGCGGTTTCTCTCACGATGACAGGCAGCCACAATCAGGCTACTGGGAACCTAGAGGTTGAGGTCGCAATTCACAACGATCAAACCGGACACCACGTCCCCTCAGGTGTGACGATTCGAAACATGATTCTTCTCATCGAGGCCAAACGCCAGGGCGATGGCTTGAACCTCGGACATGATGGCGAGCAAGTTGTCCACGACCTTGGTGGTGTCGGTGACCCTGCTCAAGGCTACTACGCGGGGCTTGCTGGCAAACTCTTTGGAAAGGTGAACCACGCTGCTGATGGCACTGGCCCAACCTTCTTTACAGACGCAACCGGAATCACTTTTGACAATCGTATTCCCGCACTACAAACTGATCGCACGCGAGTTTCCTTTGCAGTCCCCGATGACGGTGGCGACATTGAAGTAAGAGCTCGGCTTATCTATCGACGCTCGTGGCGCGCCTTGGTCGATGCCAAGCAGTGGACCGAGGATGGTCATGGCAACCCGCTGGCAGATCTGGCGGCACCAAACTTCGGACATCTTATGGAAGAAGCTGTGACTGTTGTGAACGTCACACAAGCCCCGGCGTCCCCGGATGCTGGCCCCGGTGAGCCACCAGAAGAGCCCAATAGTGACGGCTGCTCGTGTCGCGTTGGCAGTGGAAGCAATGAGAGCGATGGAGCAGGCACTTGGATTGCTCTTCTTGGCGCGGCAGCCTTCTTGTTTTTCCGCCGGAGAAGGCGTTCGACCTTCTAGTTCACATCGACCTAGTACGCATCGACGGGGTACAGAAGAAGCAGGCATTCGGCTCTCGCCTGCGTAGATTCGTGGGGTACCCTATGCAGATGCACAAACTAGCCTGTTTAGCGATTCTGATTCTCGCCTGCGGTGACTCGAGAGTCGATGAATCCAAGGAGAGAATCACGCAGGCGGCGTACGAGCGAGCGTGTCAAGAAGCAGATGACTTTCTCACGGCTAGGTACAGCGGTGACTATTTTGTCCAGGCCCTGTGCTTGGCCGAGGCAGTTGAAACGACTGGCGACGCAACTAGCTGTGGCGCTCAGCTAGACAGCTGCATCAACAATCCTCCGCCCGAAATCCAGGCGGGAATCGACGGGATTCTGTCCCAGGCGGGCTGCAACCTTTTGAACGTTGATACGAGCGTGTGCTCCTCGACTCTAGGTGATATTCGGGCCTGCCTCGAAGCAATTGACGAGGAGGTAATGAGCTTGCGTTACACCCTGAGTTGCGCTGCTGCCGGACAGTCTCTAGAGGACTGGGATGTACTCAGCCTGCCGGAGAGCTGCCGTTTTGAGTCGGATTGTTGAGCTCAAATATCAGTTGTTGGGCAGCTGCTCTATCGGCGCAGGCGCTCGTGCAATAGCTCGTACATGTCCCGGCGCCCATCAATGATGGCAACCACTCGAACTTCGCGCCCGGCAACTCGATAGACTACGCGCCACGGGCAGCGAGAAGCTCATGATAGACGAGCACTCCTTGTCGCTGGAGCTCGGGAACAATGCGACCAGGGGTGGCATGGTTTCGATTTGGCCAAGTACACCAATAATGCGCTCTTCGACCAATACAGCCCTATAGAAGCTTTCTCGAACCAGAATAAAATCAATGATGCTGGTTAGATCCATCTCTGCTTCTGCGGAGATTCGGACACGAAAGCTCACCTGTCCTCATTGCCTGCGGAGCGCATCGCCTTGCGTCGGGCTGCTCGGAGCTGTTTCAGTGTCTTGGACCTTCCGGCATCAATCGACTGGTCACCATCAAGGCACATTTTGAGTAGTGCAAAGGCCTGCTGTTGCTCCTCGTAGGATTCCACATCTACCAGAACTGCAGCAGCTTGACCGTTTTGCGTAATGTAGATTGGGGCTCTGCTCTCACGGACCTGACTCACCAATTCAGCTGCGCGTTTGAAACTGGAAATGGGGTCGATGGTTTTCGCCATGGACACAATTAGCACCAAATTGGGACATGTAGTACCGTTTTTTGGGAGCGATGCAACAGGCCACCGTGGCCGATACTCCATGACAAAAGGGGCACGAATCCGGGCCAATGCTGCGTTTGTCCGTAGGATGTACGAGCTAGTGTGGTTCAATTGCCAGTGAATAAAGTATGACATTATAGTCCGGGAACGAGAAAGGGGACCAAAGTGGCTCAGAACGAAATTCTGATATTGTCGTTTGATATCAAAGGCATATAGGTGGACTGAGTCCTGCAATACGGAGGGCAGTGACTGCATCACCTCCACGCTTTCGGCCCATCAGGAGCCTGGCCCATCCCTTGTGGCTAGCCGCCTTGTTGGTACTTCTCGTCAATGACCATTTGCTCAAGGGCTCCTCGCTGCCTACTTGGATGACTGGCAAACTGAGTGACTTTGCCGGGCCGATCGTCGCCGCAGCCCTATTGGGTGTTGCACTTCGAGTCAAGAGTCGTCGTGGCTGGTTACTTGCTCATCTGGCAACGGCTATCGG
>JAESTW010000104.1 GCA_016763395.1 Kofleriaceae bacterium | reverse complement strand
TCGTGGTGGCTACTACGGCGGTGGTGGTGGCTCCTCGTATATCGACGGCCTCGCTAACTCGTCGACCACGGCGGCGGCAAACACTGGCGACGGCTCTATCGTGCTCTCCTGGTAGGTAGCCGCTGCGTTGAAAATGTCCGGGAGTGCCGACCCCTCGAACGACTCGGACGAACTAGTCTCAAGAGGGCGGGCATAGGCGCAAATGTACACGGGCGAGCAATCCCGATCCCTCGGTACTCTCAAGGACCAACTCGCCGCCAATTGATTCGATGAGTCCACGACAGGTTGAGAGTCCAAGGCCCGTTCCTTGTCCGATTTCCTTTGTGGTGTAGAAAGGGTCAAAGACGCGCATGAGGTTTGCGGCAGAAATTCCTGGCCCGTTGTCTCGGATTTCCACGATTGCCTCTTGCCCATCATTTCGACACGAAACGTGGATATTGTTGCCGTCCCGATCAGAAGGCAGTGCCTCTGCGGCGTTGATCAGCAAGTTGACAAAGACTTGGCTGAGACTGAGGGAATCGGCAAAGACGAGAATGTTGTCCGAAATGTCCGCCTCTACTGTGGCTCTGCGTTGTGTCTGATGGGCTGTGAGCTTCACCGCAGCTTTGAGCGCATGTCCGAGGTCAATGGCGCTTGGCTCAATCGATTTAATACGAGCAAGGGACTGCATGTCCCGGACAATGCCCGCGATTTTGATGGCACTCTCTCGAGCATCACGCAAGGCTGCGAGCATCTCGGCTCTCTCCGCAATTTCATTCTCTTCATCAACAAGTTCAGAAACATATTCTACGTTGCTTTGGATTACTGCAATCGGGGTGTTAATTTCATGGGCCATGCCTGCGGCTAAACTGCCCACACTTGCAAGGCGATCTGCAACTCGCAATTGCGCCTCGTGCCGACTTCGAGTTGTTACATCGCGAATTGTTACGAGGACAGCGGAGGCTCCGTTAAACTGAATGTTTCGGACACGATTTGATTCAAGTTGAACCGTTGTGCCTTCGTTCGTCACGAATTCATGTACATTGTGTTTCTTGTCTCCAGGCTCAGTTCCATCGGACGAGACCTCTGCAAGCATTTCATCGAAGAGTGGCTGTGCGTACGCAAAGAACGCAGCCTGCCCATGTATCTGGATGTCGGCAACGCCAAGAACGCAAGCCAAGGTGGGATTGGCATAGACCACAGATCCATTTGATAAGACTGCGATGCCTTCAGGGCTGGCCTCGATCAAGGACTGGAAATCAAGTTGTGATTGTATCGCTGCAGCAAGCGCATTCTTGCGTTCTGTTTCAAAGCGAAGTGAGTAGTAACCAACAAAGAAGACGAGCCCAACTAGCGAGAAGAGGCGTGAGACCATCATGTAGTCGCCGCTGGGTGGCTCGGGAAACTCGACTCCATAGCGCTGCAGTGAAAAGAATAGGATGAGCACTAAGCCCCCGAGAGCGGCTGTCACAACACCTTGCACCGCGCCCGCGATATAGGTTGAAAAGACGGGTAACGCTGCCATCCACACTAGACCTGCAGCAAAGAAGCCGCCGTTGGGAACAGCGAGCACGCTAATTCCTATACAAGCGCCGAAAGTGAGTGCAGCAGTCGGAATTGGCACTGAGTGCGTTTTTCGCAAGAGCACGATCGGCAACTGGAAGTACAGAGACAGCAGAACCAAGGCCACCAGCGAGCTGTCAACACCTACGAACACTGCGCGGTAGCATGCTGCCACGATGGCCAGGCCGACAAAGACCAAACTCGCGTCGAGAAGCAGACGCAGACGTCGACGAAGTTCGGGGGCAGTCTTGGAGCGTATGCGCGCCAAGCTGTCAAGGCGATGACGCCAAGCCCCCTCCCGCTCTCCCTCGACAATTCCCATCTACCTTCTTAATCGACCACTTTCGTGCTGGAGGTGAGACGAAAATGAGAACACAGGATAGTTGTGAAGTTTCAAAGAGCTACGAGAGTAGCCAGCCCAGTCGACGCGTGAAGCGGGTTTGTTGCTACGCCGCTCCGGCAGGCCCCTTTTTCTTGGACCTTCGGGCAACTTCTAGTGGTATGTACGGGCATGTCTTCTGAAACGAAGCCGGAGCCACACGTACACGGTCCGGGCTGTAATCATGATCCTGCTCCCATCATCAAACAGGCAAAGCGAGTCACCTGTCCCGGGAGGAACGAACCTTGTTGGTGTGGGAATGGCAAGAAGTACAAGAAGTGCCATCTGCGTGCGGACGAACTCAGTTAGCCGTCCGGGGGAAACTCATTGGTCCTACTTATTCTGAGCCAGGATATTCCTGATTTTCTCAAGTAGGACATCGTTAGAAACTGGTTTCTGTATGCATCCTGCAATACCTGCGTCGGCGAATCGATCGACAACCTCCTGCTCGCTGTGACCACTCATGACGATGATTGGTACATCCTTGCAAAGGGCATGCATCGCTCGCTGCGTTTCTTCACCATTTAGCTTTGGCATGCTGAGGTCCATCAGTACGCAGTCTAGTTGTTCATATTGTGCAGAAAAGAGTTCTACTGCCTCTTGTCCGTCGGCGGCTTCTACTACGTCAAATCCTGCTCGCTTCAATACGCGTGCTAAGATTTTACGAAGCCCTGATTCGTCGTCGGCGAGTAGAATGCGCTTTCGGCCGACATCTGTTGAAGTAGTGATATCGATTTTCTCGGCGCAGACCGCTTGTTTGATAGTGGGAAGTACGACCGAGAAAGTCGTTCCTTTGCCCAGCTCACTCTCAATCTGCAGTGCGCCACCATGCTTACTAATTATGCCCCGGACAGCAGATAGTCCGAGTCCATGCCCTGTAGATTTTGTTGTAAAGAAGGGGTCAAAGATTCGATCGATGGTTGCTTGAGCCATTCCTCGACCGTTGTCACTAACGCTCAGTCTCACGTATTGCCCCGGTGAAAACTCAGCTTGCGAATCGAGCTTTCGTAGCTTGTCCGCAGTGTAGTCGACAAGCTCCGAACTCACTTCTATATATCCGTCGCTTTCGCCAATTGCCTCTGCCGCGTTGGTCACAAGATTCATGACGACTTGAAGAAGCTGATTTGCATCGCCCAAAACACAAACCGGTTGTTCTAACAACTTATACTCGAGCGTTGTTTTCTTGGAGATAGCAGCGTTGACCAGGTTGCTCACTTCTGGAATGAGTGCTCCTAACTCGACTGGCTCCGGAGTGAGGCTTCCCTTACCAGCATACGCTAGCATCTGAAGGCAGAATTGTCCGGCACGCTTTGAAGCATCGACGATGTCACTGAGCATTTCTCTCACTTCTGACTCGTTGTCCAGGAGTTCACGTGCAAGTTCGGCATTGCCTAGAATCGTAGAGAGCACGTTGTTAAAATCGTGTGCAACACCACTGGCAAGTACGCCGAGGGCCTCCATTTTGGCGGCCTGCCGCAATTGATCTTCGAGCTCAAGTTCACGTTTTCGTTTGGCTCGCAAGGCCTCTTCGGCGCGGCCACGCTCAACCGCTAGCCCCGTCATTCTTGCCGCTGCCTTCAGACGACTCAATTGCTCAGCCGTCGGGACTCTAGGCACAGACGAATAAAGTGCCAACGCTCCAAGCACTCTGCCGCTTTTGCTTTCAAATGGATGTGACCAACATGCGGACACCCCCGCACTCTTTGCCAATTCGGCCAAGGGAGCCCAAAGTGGATCGGCTTGAATGTCTTCCACAATCACAGGAACGCCCCAGGAAATAGCAGTACCGCAGGAGCCAAGGGTTGGGCCAATCGCATAACCATCAATGGCCGCGTTGTACTCTTCTGGAAGACTTGGGCCAGCTCCCCGGACAAATCTTCCATCAACAACGAGCAAGATCGAACATTTGTAGCTGGGGTTTTGTGCTTCGACAATCCTGGCAATCGTGTGCAGTGTTCCCCGAACCGTTGCGGCATCGTCAGCATCTTGGGGGTCGCCTAAGTGCTCAACGTTTTCGATAGTGCGAGAAAGTATGACAGCGGTTCCCTCATGATTTTGCACTCGAATCTCCACGAGGAATTGACCACCGGATTTGGTGCGGTGCCTAACCTGACAACTCTCTCGCTTGCCCTCAATGGTATCGGACGCGCGCTCAATGTCAGCCTCATCGATCCAGTGTAGAAAGGGCTCAGCCTCGAGCTCACTGGCGCTAAATCCAACGATAGACCTAAATGATGCGTTACAGCGAAAGAAGCCTCCAGGTGCAGCTGACCGGAGCATCATCGGTGGATCTGCGAATTCGGTTTTGGATTCTGGCATGGCTAACTCATGTAGCAGTATCTATACAGTCGGCCGTTTGGGCCCCTAGCTTTAAATCCCTTGGGAGAACGTGTCTGTAGCATTCACCCAAGGGAGCGCAGACTCAGCACACCGCCTACAACCCGAAGTAAATGGCAGATAGGTAGGCCACTCCATCGGCGA
>JAESTW010000103.1 GCA_016763395.1 Kofleriaceae bacterium | reverse complement strand
TCTGACAAAAAAATGGCCGGTACTCGACCTGGGAATTCAGCCATCCATCGATGTCGACAAGTTTCGTCTGGAGCTGCGTGGACTTTGTCGCGCCCCGGCAACTCTTAGCTTTGAGCAACTGCGAACCTTCGAAGAGGTTCGCGAGTCCAGTGACTTTCACTGCGTCACTACCTGGTCTCATCTGAATCTCGAGTTCGTCGGTGTTAGGCTCTCGGACATCATCGCCAGTGCCGATATCGACGAGACGGCAACCCACATCATGTGTTACGGCGCCGACGACTACTGTACAAATCTAAGCTTGGTAGAGGCCCTCAAGTCCGATGTGCTTCTCGTATATGAGGTCGACGGGCACCTGCTGCCACGAGAACATGGTGGGCCTGTCCGCATGATCACACCGCAACTCTACGCCTGGAAAGGCACGAAATGGATTCATGCGATTGAGTTCATGAGTGAAGATCGCCCCGGATTTTGGGAGAAAAATGGCTACTCGATGACCGGAGAACCTTGGCGTGAAGATCGCTATTCGTAGATTCGGCTACTTAGACAGCAAGCAATGAGAATTTTCTGAAGCTCCACCCCCCTGAATGCAATTCATAGGCGTATCCTTCGCCGGTGCCGCTGACAATCCTCTTTCCACCTACATTAGGCAGGGTCCGGGCCAGTGCCCGTGCGCAACTATTGGCTGAATCCTTGGAACGACAGCTTGGCATTCGCGCCGTCGTAAAGGTCGCCAATAACTATGTCGAGCTCGAGGAAAAAGTGCTCACCAGAGCTGTCGACCTTGCCTGGGCACCGCCGAGTATCTGCGCCAAGGCGGAAGAACAAGAGCAGACAATTCTCAAAGCAGTTCGTCAAGGCCGCTCCATGTACCGTTCGGTGCTGATTCGGCGCAAAGGGGAGGAAGCTATCTCACTCGAAGAGTTGGCAAAGAAAGGCGCAACTCCAATTCGTGGAGCATGGGTCGACCCTCTGAGCACAGGTGGCCACTTGCTCGCTATTTCCCTATTGCGTCAGTCCGGTGTCGCCACCAATACAATTTTCAGTGAGCAAACCTTTCACGGCTCCTACCAAGGTTCCCTTCTCGCACTAATACGAGGAGACGCTGACATTTCCTCCATCTACGTTTATGGACAAGAAGAAGTGGATGTCCGGTGGTCTCTCAGTGAGCATGTTGGGGCGTCCGAGACTCAGCTGGAAGGGTTCGCATTTAGCGACGAATCGCCTTCGGACGGTCTTATCGACACAGGCAGTAACGAATCCGCACGCGATCTTGTCGACATTCTTCTGAACAAACCCGAGAATCGAGCTCGCACCCTCTTGCTCGAACTCATTGACGCGGAAAACCTGGAGCTGGCCAAAGAGACCGACTACTGGGCGATCCGACAAGCATTGGCGCAACCATGACACTCGAATCGAGCTATTCACAGCACATTCAATCTCTGCAGCAAGGATACGAAAAAGTCCTAGATGCATCTCCCTTTGATTCTGTAATCTTGCATTCAGGATGCGGCCTTCGCCAGCGTCAATGTGACGATCAGTATTGGCCAACCAAGATCAATCCGAGTTTTTCTCACTGGGCACCGCTAACGCAGTCCCGCGTGATGGTCCTAGTCCGCCCAGGCCAAAAGCCGAAACTCATCATGCCTATCTCCGATAGCTTCTGGGAAGGAAAACCCAAGGTCGAATCCAGCCACTTTTGGGGTGAATTTGAACGAATCGACTGTAGCCTAGATTCCGTCGTTAGCCATTTGCCAGCCGCTAAGGTTGCTTGGATTGGCGATGACATAGAAAGTGCCAATCGCTTTGGAATTCCCACCGAAGCGCACAATCCCCCTGCACTCTTGGCAGCAATTGAGGCGCTGCGAGTACTCAAGTCTGAATACGAAGTTTCCTGCTTGCGAGAGGCCAGCCGCATCGCCACAATAGGCCATGCCAAGACTACAGAGTTATTCTTAAATGGTAACCACAGTGAGCTTGAGCTACACTTGGCGTACCTGGCCGCGACTGGTCAAGATGCGACGGATACTCCCTACAGCAACATTGTCGCCCTGGGCGAAAATGCAGCCATATTGGACCTCGTGCTGTACGGCCGCGAGAAAAGCGAACGAGAGTCCACGAGCATGCTTGTCGACGCGGGCGCCACTCACATGGGCTATGCAAGTGACATCACTCGTACGGTCGTCCGAGGGGCAAGCCAAGCAGCCCGCGATTTTGCCGCTCTCATCGAGGGCATGAACAAACTGGAGTTAGCGATTTGCGAGCAGGTCAAGCCCGGACTACCCTACGAAGAACACCATAACCTAAGTCATCAGGCACTGGCACTTCTCCTGCTCGATTCAGGGATCTGTCTGGGCGACGCCAGTGAACTCGTCGACCGCGGAGTCACCCGCGCGTTTTTCCCACATGGACTGGGACATTCCCTAGGCTTGCAAGTCCACGATGTTGGCTGCAGGCTCACCGATCCTAGTGACGAAAACCCGTTTTTGCGCAACACGAGCACGATCGCCGAGGGCCAGGTCTTCACCGTTGAACCCGGCTGCTACTTTATCGATGGCTTACTCGGTCCACTGAAAAACACATCTGCCGGGGAACTTGTCTCCTGGTCAACTGTCGACGCACTCCGGCCTTTCGGCGGAATACGCATCGAAGACAATTTGCTAGTCACAGCCAACACTTGTGAGAATCTCACCCGTGACAACTGGCCCAAACAACAATAAGGTCCTACACCCATGAAAAGCCCCGTAATGAATAGCCCCGTAATGAACAGCCCCGCTGTGAAACGCCTTTGCAAAATCTTGTTGGCTACCGCCATCGTTGCTTCCCCCTTTGCCTGCTCTAAAGACAAAGCAGAAGACAAGAAGAAGAACGACTCGTCAAAGAAAGTAACGGAGGACAAGAAGAAGGATCCCAGCGCAAGTCGCCCGGACACCAAAGGTCCCAAGCCTGGTGATATCCCGGCTCCCGATGATGTCGCAGCACCTCCAGCGGACGCTCAAAAGACGGCGAGCGGCATTGCGTACAAAGTTTTGACCCCGGGGACCGGCGACGGAGACAAGCCTACGGCGTCGGACAAGGTCGAAGTGCATTACACGGGTTGGACAACCGACGGAAAGATGTTCGACAGCTCTATCAAGCGCGGCAAGCCAATAACCTTCGCCCTCACTGGCGTCATCGCGGGCTGGACAGAAGGTGTACAGCTCATGGCGCCGGGCGAGAAGACTCGTTTTTGGATTCCAGAAGCACTCGCATACAAGGGCCGTAAAGGGGCTCCAGCTGGAATGCTAGTTTTTGATATTGAACTTCTGAAAGTCATCAAGCCACCACCGGTACCCGAAGACGTTGCGGCGCCACCCGCTGATGCCAAGAAGACTACGCTTGGAATTTCATACAAAATTCTCAAAGCTGGCGAAGGCGGAGACAAGCCAAACTCTTGGGACAAAGTAAAAGTTCATTACTCAGGATGGACAACCGACGGAAAGATGTTCGACAGCTCTGTTAGCCGAGGTCGTGCTGCTGAATTCCCTCTTGATGGCGTCATCGCTGGCTGGACGGATACCGTACAACTGATGAGCAAAGGAGATGAGTATCGACTGTGGATCCCTGAAGAACACGCGTACAAAGGTGCTCCGGGCAAGCCAAAAGGAATGCTGGTTTTTGACATCGAGCTTCTAGAGATCACCCGTCAGACCAAGCCACCAGAAGCACCAAAAAACGTTGCTGCACCTCCGAAGAATGCCAAGAAGACCGAGAAGGGCGTATTTTACACTGTTCTCGAGGCAGGCAAAGGCGGCGCCAAGCCAACCTCAACCGACAAGGTAGAAGTTCATTACTCAGGTTGGACAACCGACGGAAAATTGTTTGATAGCTCGGTACGCCGCGGCAAGACAGCAACCTTTCCTCTTACAGCGGTTATTCCCGGATGGACCGATGGCCTCCAGGTCATGACTGTTGGTGAGAAGACGCGTTTTTGGATCCCAGAAGAACTCGCATACGGTGGACGCCCAGGAAAACCCAAAGGCATGCTGATTTTTGATGTTGAGTTGGTCTCTATCACTGCTGCGCCACCTCGCAAAGCTCCGGCAACACCAGTTAAGAAGATACCTACTAAGACGCCTGACAAGAAGACACCAGCAACACCGGTGAAGAAGTAATCTTGGCTGTCCCTAGTGAAATTCTCAGTGCTTTCGGCTTTTCGCCAGAAGGCATCGAGAAGGTCACAGGTGGGCTCATCAACGCTACGTACTCCGTGAAGAGTGCTGGCGTGCCCATCGCTGCGTTGCAACAGCTGCACCCGGTATTTGCAGCGACTGTCAATATCGACATAGAAGCCATTTCCGATATTTTGGCTGCCCTCGGAATGACAACACCGACGCTGATCCGTACCGCAGAAAACAGGCTCTACGCCGTACACGAGGACAAAGTATGGCGCGCGCTCAGTTGGGTTCCCGGCAAATGCTACGGCAAGATACCGAGCTTGAAGGTCGCCGAAGAGGGAGCGAAACTCATCGCTCGCTTCCACCGCGCACTGGATGGACATGACTACCAATTTCAGTTCAAGCGAGAAGGTGTACACGACACCAGTGCTCACCTGAGAAAACTTCGCATGGTGCAATGCGAAACCAGGCTTCTACCGGACGGTACCGAGTCCCTTCGCCAGGTAATTCTCAGCCAGGCCGAGTCTCTACCAGCACTGCCCTCGACACCAAATCGGATCATTCACGGAGATCTAAAGATATCCAACCTACTTTTTAATGATGACGATTCGGGCCTTTGCCTTATCGATCTAGACACGATGGCCAGAGGCAGCATCGCCTACGAACTGGGTGATGCGCTTCGCTCTTGGGCCAATCCGCAAGGCGAGAACGTAGCCTGTCCGAGCATTGATGTAGATATTCTCGCAGCAGTAGCTAGGGGATACGCCCAGGAGGGCCGGGGAATTCTCAGTACTGACGAAATCGGCTCTGTTGTCACAGGCCTAGAAACAGTCTCGTTGGAGCTGGCTGCCCGCTTTTGCGTGGATGCATTCGAAGATTCCTACTTCGGCTGGGATCCATCCCGCTTTGCAAGTCGCCGCACGCACAACCTCATGCGCAGCAGAGGCCAGCTCTCGCTCTCGCGATCAGTCGCTAGCAGGCGCCCACAGCTGCAGGAGCTATGGGCAGCTCCTTTTATACGCTAAAGATACGGCGGGGCGGGGCACTTCCGCCAGCCCCGTTAGCCTCATCGAGGTTGGCTATAGCACAGGCGCTACTGTGAAATTGATGCTCGTTGCTTCCATCTCTACAATAGGCAAACGGGTTTTCACCATCGGATCCAATCCGCCGCCAACTTCTAGTTTGCGCAAGAAGAAGGGTGGGAATGTCCGATAGAGCAACCGAACTGTCGCTGTATAGTTACCAAGCGGAAGCCCGGACATGTCGTAGTTGTCAACTGCTATCGCGTCCGCAGCCACAAGGTTATCGCATTGCCAGTCCGCTTGCCACGGCATTTCGACAGCACGTCCGAGCGAGCCAGGCGCGGTCGCCCCCTGGCCAAAGGGCAAGCAATCCAGATCGATTTGAGCTCGAGCACTTGCCTTGGCATCAGTACTCATGGCGGCGAAGCCATCAATCGCAATCAGTACTTGTCCGTAATAGGCAAGCTGCGGGTCAGTACCGGACATCGTGTTGTGTTCCAAAATGCCATCACGTAAATCGCCCTCCGGAGTCAGCTTTCCGGAGCTAAAGACTTCTATTGCTGGAACCGCAGTGTTCTTAACGATGAGCTCGATCCACATTTGCCTCTCTGCAGTCGCGCCACTCGGAACTGCGTGTCCCGCGAGATTCGTGATGCTGGTATCAATGGTCATCGTTCCGGAGGTGTAGACTGCAGCGAACTCAACGCTCTCTTGCAGGAGCGCACTCGCGATTGCGGCCATTTGCACATCGCCGGGGAATTCTCCCGGTGCCAAGAGTGAAACGTCAACTCCGGCAAAGGTATGACGATGAACCATACGGTCCACCAAGCCATCTGGGGCGTCCGGCCCAGTAGACGCTTTGCCTATGTATTCCGGCATATGGCAAGTTACACAGGTCTTGCCCATCGCTTTGGCCGAACTGGCGGCAAACTCAGGAAAGGTCTGTTCAATCAACGCACCTTTGGGATTTACAACATTGTGACAGGAGCCGCATTGTCGGCCGAAATCCTCTAGTGAATCGTCAAAGAGAGGATTGTACGCAGAACCGTGAAACTCATTGGGTAATGCGTTTTCAAATGGCCCCTGCAGTATTCCATTAGGCGTGTATACGACTCGCGCATTCACCGGCTCAATAACCTGAGTCATCGTGTGACACGCAGTACAGGTTACCCCGGACATCGCGATTGGGTCCATGTCCAATTGTTGGTCAAAGACATTGTTTGTATCGTCAAAGAACACTTCACTCTGTCCAGTGGCAAGCCCTGTTGGGCTGTGACATTGAACACAGAACTGGCCCAATTTGCCCTCGGTAGCAGCCTGCCCCATTTTCACCATCGCGCGAAACACCGGGTCGGCCATCGCGTAGGCGTGTGCAGAGGTCTGCCATTCGTTGTACTGGTTTTCGTGACAGGTTTTGCAATCGTCTGGATGATTGAATGCAAGTGGCACATCATCCCGGTCTTCAAACAAACCAGGTAGCTCACCAGACAACTCAGGGGAGGTCTCGTCGTCGAAGTCCAGTGCCAGCTGACACCCGCCAAGGCCAATGGCGAACAATACGCCAACGAGTATAGGCCGGACAACTCCGTAAGACCCGATCATCGCTGTGCTCCCGATGCGATCCAGTTCTTCATCAAATCAACATAAAAGGGCGTGATTTGCTGATTTCCCAAAGGCATTGGTGCGCCTTCTCCGAGCCCAGGGGCTAGCTTCCTGATCAAAAAACTCAATTCTGCATCTCCGGGTTTCACTCGCATCCATCCATTTTCGCCAGCAACCGCATTGGCCGCCGAAACATCTACGAGATTGTCGTAACTCACCTGTGCGGAACTTAGATCAAGTCCACCAGAAGGATTCAGTTCGTTGTGACACTGAACGCAGGCAACATCAAATATATACTCTTGGATATTTTCCAAACTCGCGCTGAGTCCAGCATCAGCCCCGACCACCGGTTCATTGGGGTTTGACGAACAAGCACTCAATGTGCCGAACAATAATGTGCCGAACAACAACGATTTGCCGAACAACGATCAGCCGAACAACGATCTGCCGAACAACGACGATGAAAACGCACCT
>JAESTW010000102.1 GCA_016763395.1 Kofleriaceae bacterium | reverse complement strand
CGGACAGATACTTCTGAAATCTCAAGCGCCACCGCTGTTTCTGCGGTGTTCAATTCTTCCACATCTCGCAGTACAAAGACACTGCGATGATCTGGTGGCAAGTCATCTACCGCGAGTTCAATTTGGGTAGCCACTTGTTGCCGTGCGAGCGCCATCTCGGGCCCTGAGTCGTTATCATCGTGATAGCTGGTCGCAGCTTGATTCTCCCGTGCTCGTTTTCTCTTGCGCAGTCGCGCGTACGCTTCGTTGGCCGCGATTCGAGTTAACCAACGGCTGTAGGTCGATATCTTCTTCCACTGTCCGAGCTTCTGGTAGGCCAAGACCATCGTCTGCTGAGCGACATCTTCCGCCTCTGCCTCGTCCCGCAAAATCGATCTAGCAATGCGATATATTCGTTGGTTGTAGCGCCTGACCAAGACTGCGAATGCGTCCTTTTCTCCATCGAGAACTCGGGCAACCAAGCTCTCATCGCTACCCTCCAAATCAGCGGGGGATTCTGTGGGGGACTTGGTCGGTGTTGGATCGGAGAGACTTTGCATGTTTCGGTATTCCTCGACTGGGAGATGCGCAAGCGCCAGAAATGTTACAGGAAATCGAAAATTGAACCAAAAGTAGCGAAATTTCCAACGGAAGGGCGCCTGCGAGTTACTGAGACATACGCAAGACCGCCGGGTTTGGATGACCAACACCGACGTATTAGCCCGCGGCCGGTTGTTCCTTGCTTACTTGTTTTTCGTGTGTGAGGCACGTGCGAGCGCAAGGTCGCCAAAACGGTCGAGAATGCTATCCATTGCACTGTCTAGTCGTTCTTGTTTCGCACGCTTCTCTTCGTCGAAGCCTAGCTGCCTTGGCGCGCTCTGGTCCTCCAAACTGGAAACACTGACGCCGCACAAACGAACTGCTTGGCTCGGGCTGATATGGATTTTGCTCAAAAGACCGAGCGCGCATTGGTGAAAGGTCTGGGCATCGCTACTGGGATCGGGGAGGCTCGTTTGGCGAGTTACTTGCCGAAAATCAGCATACTTGATCTTGATCGTCAGTGTCCGAGCACGCAGGTCTCGCTTGCGCAAGCGCCGGGCAATTTTGTCCACCTGCAGCAGGAAGGTGTTGGTGATTTTCGCAAGATCGGAGGTGTCACTACCAAAGGTGTGATCGTGTCCGATGCTCACAGCAGCGCGGCGGGACTGAACGCTTCGAAGGTCTAGCCCCATTGCCAACGAACTCAAATGTGCCCCCAGCTTGGTACCAAGCTTCTTTTCCAGAATGCGACGCGGGTATCCGGCGATATCTCCAATGTAACGCAATCCCATGGATTTGAGCTTTTCTTGCGTCACGCTGCCCACGCCCCACAATCGAGACACCGGCAGTGGATGCAAAAAATCCAAGACTTCGTGCTCTTCGACAATGAATAGCCCGTCCGGCTTACGGATGTCCGAGGCGATCTTTGCTACAAATTTAGTGGGAGCAATCCCGACTGATGCAATTAGACTAAGTTCTGAGCGAACCCGAGCTTTGATTTGACTCGCGACAATGGATGGCTTTCCCAGCAGTCGCTCACTGCCGCTCAGATCCAAAAAAGCCTCGTCGATCGAGAGTCCTTCTACTACCGGCGAGAAATCGTCGAGTATCTCAAAAAAGGAGGCGGAGGCTTCGGAGTAGGCTTCCATGCGATGCGGCACAACGATCGCATCCGGACATAACCTGCGCGCGGTGATCATGGGCATGGCGGAGTGCACGCCGAAAACTCGTGCCTCGTAGGACGCGGCTGCAACCACGCCTCGCCCACCATCTCCTCCGACCAGTACAGGCTTGCCAAGTAGCTCAGGGTTGTCGCGCTGTTCTACGGACGCAAAGAAAGCATCCAGATCGACGTGTAGAATACTCACAGGCGGGGTTACTTGCGCTTGCCCTTGCGTCGGCGCTTAGGCGACTTGCGCGATTTGGGCGTGGGCTTGGCGTCCGGCGCTGTTCCACCCAAACTCTCGATCTGCGCAGCTGCATCTCTCGCGGCCGCCGGATCGCTGCCACGTTTCAGCTCGTAGTAGCGTCGAAAGGCTTCAATTGCCTTGTCGTCGGAACGGTCAAGCCGATACATGTGTCCGAGGTCGTACCAGGACTTGGAGTGCTTGGGATCGATGTCCGTAGCACGCTCGTAGGAGGTGATTGCTTTCTCCACTTCTTCTTGCCGACGATAGATGACACCCAAGTTGAAATGGTACTCGGCAGTATTGGGCTGTAATGCAATTGCGACCTTGAAGAGCCGGACAGCGTCTTCTGCGCGTTTTGCCGCTCCATAGGCAATGGCCAAGTTGTTTGCAGTAATGGCGTCGCCACTATTGTATTTGTAGGCGAACTCCAAGTGCCGGACAGCTGCTGGAAGATCGCCTTTTCTGCGTTTGATGACTCCCAGGTTTGCGTGAACATCTGGGTTCTTCGGATTGAGCCTACAGGACTTTTCCAATGCCACCAGTGCATCATCAACCCGCTTGGCTCGGTAGTACGCCATGCCCAAGCTCGACCATAGACCGGCGTCTTTTTTTACCGTGGTGGTCGCTTGCTCGTACGCGGATATCGCTTTGTCAATTTCGCCCTTTTTCTTGTACAGATGTCCGAGAGAAGCCCAAGCCCTCGCGTGAGTACTGCGCGCGGCGACGGCGGCTTGCATCGAAGCTATCGCCTCATCGGTTTTGCCCTGCGCTTTGAGCGCTAGCCCCTGCGAATACAGGTCTGTAGCCTCGTCTGCGATGGCACTAGAGGCTGAGAGACTGAGAGCGATAGAGGCAATAAGGGTCGGTAAGATAGCTTTCATAGCACTCCCATCATCGTATCACGTTGGGGGAACTCTGATTGCAAAGTCTGTCCTTAGCCTAGCTTTCGAGTTCACGTAGTGCGGTGCTGCACGAGTCAATGTCTTGACCCAGCTCTTCAAGGTTTCCGACAAGTGGCGCCAAGTCGATGGCATCACGGCTCGCGTTTGTCGATTTGAGGTTAGCGACTGCCAAACACATGCGTTCCATTGCTGCCAAATAGTTATGCATTCTGGCCAAGACTCGCTCGCGATTTTTGGAGATACCGGTGAGGTATTTCATCTGCTCAGCGAGCGCAGCCCGGGCTTGTTCGTACTGCTTGACAACAACCTCGTCATCCGACTTTTCGATTCGCAGGTCTAGGGCTTCCATTCGCTCGGTCAAGGTAAGCGCGCTTGTATGGGGACGGGTCGACTCTGCATCGGTCCACCGTTTTGCTGTTTGCATCATCCTGAGAACGGCTTCTTGCAATATTTGAAGATTTGCATCATCCCTGCCGAGTTGTTCGCTGGTAGTTGTCCACAACGTATTGGAACGTTCAATGAGTTCGGCAATTTCTCCTTTCACACGGCCTTTGAGCTCAGCGTGGGCTGTCCGAATCGGATCGTGTACGATTTCAACGTGGCGCGGGATGAAAGCGAGCACACTGGCGGCGGACACTGCGACACCGGCGAGCGCGGTACTTCCCCAAGCAGGAAGTGAGGAAAGTTCTGAGCTGTTCATCACCGCTATTGCCGCGAAGCGCGCGAGCAAGAGAGCGCCTGTTCCGACGACAACCGATACCAGAAGTTTGCGTCCTCGGAGACCTGCTGTCATGGGTAGGGCAACGACGAGAGCGAAGAGGAGGGGGGCAATATTGCCAGCGCCCCAATGCGAACCTGCGACGAGGCAAGCGCCGCCGAGACTGGTGACAAGCGCCCCAGCGATCACTCGAGACCTGGAGAGACCCGCGACCGAAACCATGGCAGCGACTGCGACAGCAGCGGCGGCAAAAGCGATTGTGACCGTACTACCTCCGGGAAGCGCGACCGACAAAATCGCCGCGAAGGGCCCTGCGATTGCTGCGTACATAGCAGTTTTGTGAAATTGTTCGTGCTGTCTGAAGTGCAGGGCTGTAGTCATGGAAGTTGGAACGCCCGAGAATGCAAATGGATCTTGCAGCGACGCAGAATTCTCTCCATCTTGCTATGGTTCCGCGGTGAGCCAGCCCTTGTCAGATTTGTCGACCTTGCCTGCGCAACTTGTGCTCGATGGTGGGTGTGGCACCTTCCTTATTGCTCGTGGTCTCGATGTTCGTGCCGAATCGACGGCTGCCTGGAACCTCTCTCATCAGCAAGAAGTGTTGGCGCTTCACCAATCCTTTGTCGATGCTGGCGCAGGTGCAATCCAAACCAACACCTTTGCGGCCAACTCCTTCGCGCTTGCGCCGCACAAGGTCGACGTTCGGGAATGCAACTTGGCGGCTGTTGCGCTGGCCAAGCAGGCAGTAGGTGAGAGGGATGTACGGTCATTGGCAATATCGGGCCCACCGGACAAATTCCGCCTCCGCAGGGCGATGGCAATCTCCTTGATTTGGAAGACAGCTTTGCAGAGCAGGCCGCACTCTTGAGTGAAGGCGGAGTGGATTTTATTCACGTCGAAACGATGGTTCATCCAAAGGAAATGCGCGCTGCTCTGCGAGGAGTTCGTATGGGGGCGCCAGGGCTGGCAGTGGCAGTGTCGGTTACCTGCAGAGCGGCGACAGATAGCTTCAAAACCACAATGGGGTTTCCGCTGGACGCGATGCTGGCGGTTGCGAAGGAGGAGGGTGCGTCCGGTGTGGGAGCCAACTGCATGTTGACTCCTGCGGCAATGGCGCCACTGATTGCAAAAATCGTGGCAAAGGTTGATGTTCCCGTTTTCGCCAAGCCGACAGTTGCCCCGGACGGCGGTGCTCCCTTATACCCGGACGAGTTTGGCGAGGGAGTCGCTGAGTTGTTTGCACTGGGTGCGCGAGCCGTAGGTGGCTGTTGTGGCACCGCTGCCAGAGACATCGACTGTGCCGTCCGGCGCGTCGCCCGAGGATACGCCTAGTAGCCCCTGCGCGCGGCCATCGCCATCGCCATCGCCATCGCTATCGAGAGACATTGTGCAGCACTCCAACGATATGTCGGTGACCGTCCTCGTTAGACGTGCTCGTGCGTTCGTCCTCGTTGCCCGTGTTCGTCCTCGTGCTCTTAGTCGTGCGCGTGCGCGACTGCCAGCGAATCCAAGCCTACTGTTGCGTGTGTATGTGATTTGGTCGCGCACGCGCACGACTACGAGCACGTCTCACGCGCACGACTACGAAAACGTCTCACGCGCATGACTACGAAAACGTCTAACGACGAAGCCGCTTGTGAAGCAGGGATCCTTCACCCGGACGAGCACCGGGCTACATTCCGCAATCGTAGCAATCGCTAGCGAGATTTGGCCGCTAGCACGAGCTTATAGCGGTTGAATTCACATTCACCAGAGCAGCTCGCGTTGGCCTCTGAATCCAAGGTGATGCGGAGGGCGTAGGTTCCTTCTGCCAAGTCGGGAGTGTCGATGCAGCGACTCTCCAGACCATTGTCGGTTTCTTCTTCTGAAGAACAGAATTCTCCTGTACTTAGCGTAGCACCAGCGGAATCTACGAGTTGTACTGAAACCGGGGCAGCGCCGATCGGAAATTGAATTTCGATTTGGATATTGGGATTGTCCCCACCACAGCTCGTGCTTTTGCTGAAGACAAAGTGGTCAACATCGGTGGCGGTCGTAATGCAGCCGAAGGAGGGAAGGCTCTGGCGAGAGTCGCACTGCAGTTCCCCGAGGGAAGTGCCCTCCTCAATGGTGTCGTCCGGCTCTTGGTCTGTTGGAACACCTGCGCAACGAAAGGCGAACACAGACTCCGGCAGCTGACAGCTGTAGGTCATGTCTGGGAATTCCCCGAAGTTGCAGCTTTGTCCTGGCGGACACAGTCCCTCGGGGCCGCAGAAATAGGTATTGGTCTCAATATCGGGGGCGCAGGCCGCAGCTGAGAGTGCGAGTGCGAAGACAAAGAGGGTTGTACGAGACTGCATTAGTAGGCCCAGGTCTGACGGACAAGCATGCCGCCTTCTCGAGAAATGGATAGGGAGGGCAGCGATTGCAACTTCGATTGCAACTCTCGTTCACTAACGAGGTCGTCGGGGGAGGTAATAATGTACGTGGCTATCACTCCCAAAAAAAGCGCACTGCTTATGCCCAAGGTGACTTGAGCTATCTTCGCAGAGCGTTCAGAATCGCTGTGAATGTCGTCGCGCCTTTGAGACCATGCTCGGTTGGTGTGCCTTTGAGAAGCAGAGACTTGGTCCGATAGAGACTTCGCATCCAGGGCATAGTAAGTGCCGAGGGCTGCGACTGCCACGCTGGCGCCAAGCAGCGATACGATCACGGTACGCTCTTTCGAAGTCCGAGAACCTTTTTGCACTACAGGAACGGTTGTAGCTTCCTTGGAAAAATATCCTTCTTGTGCATGTGCGATTTGCCCACCATGCCAGCAAGGCAAAAGTGTCAACACACTCGTAAGCGCGACAACAGCCAATATGCGAATTGACAAGGTACGAACTGAGAACATACGCGAAGCCTGCAGCGATGAGATGGCACCGTCAACCGTGAGTCCACAATGACTTCTGCTATTTACTGACAACGGCACCGAGGGCCATAGGTGTAGTTGAATTCTTACCCAGGAAAGTCAGGTTTTGCCACCACAATTGATGATCCTTGCAGGGCTGGGATGACTAGTTGGTACCTGCCGTGGTAACCGTATTAGCATGTCTCGTCGTTTTCCCAGGGTCAAAGCCCGCT
>JAESTW010000101.1 GCA_016763395.1 Kofleriaceae bacterium | reverse complement strand
GCCGGTCTCGCAAGCGCTCTTCGGTACAGCGCATGTCCAACATCAGGCTTTGATTCTGGGCAAGTTGCCCAGCGGCGTAGAGGATCGGGCCCAAGCTATCGACACTATGAGGACGGACGCAGTAGAGGTCGGCGTCGATGTCGGCAAAACGCGCTCGAGCACTCTCGGGTGGTCCGGCCATGGAGGCAATGATGATCGGCGGCCGGGGAGCGCTTCTCAGCACTTTGGCGAATTCTGTGGATTCGGGCAGAGCGAGCAAGACCAATTGCGGTGGATCTTCGCCGATCAGCCGCCGTTCCATTGCACTCGCCGTAGATTCGACAGCCAGTCGATATCCCAATGATTTTGCGACCTCCCGACTGCGCTTCTGAGCGGACTCACCGCTTTCAAGTACCGCAAGGGTGCCGGAAAAAAGCGTTTTGGGGGCTGTGCCTCTATTTGTATTGTCGCTTACTGCCACTGCGTGCTGAGTATACCTTCTGGCTGGGCAATGGGAAGGGCTGGACCGGGCTGGCGCTTGGCTGGCAACCGAGCTAGTGTGGTGTTGCGCCGATGGCTGATGAGCAAAACGACAAGGATTCTGTAGTAGAAGAAGAATCCACCCAGAGCCCACCTAGCGAGAGTGGTACCAAGGAGAGCGATCCGTCCGGCTCCCTCGCCGCAGATTCCGCTACTCTCGATTCCGATAGTCTGGACACGGATTCACTCGACTCGGGTGCGCATGGCTCGGACGAACTCGATCCCGAGCTCATCAAGCTGCCACGTCCGGCGACTCGCATTCGTCCGATTATGGCACTGGCAATCATCGCGATCTGCGCCGTGCTCATTCTCCGCTTGTGGAACGATCTGAGCTTCTCTCGCGAAGGCGATATCGTTGTTGTCGATACCATTGCAGACCTAAACGACGACTTACTTGAGCGCTATGTCGAGATTGAAGTCACACCTGACAGGCAGCAAGCCATCCGATTGCTACCGAGTCGAAAAACCACAGGACCCGTCCTGATGCCGGCATTGGGGCATTCTAAAGAACTTTGGATTTTTGTGCATCCGACTCCCTGGACCGAGGAGATTCGAACTGACGAACGCTATCGTGGGCGCTTGAGCCGACTCTCTGACCAGAGTTTCTACGACGAGATGCGATCCTACTATCGCTCAGGCAAGAGTGTTCCCCGTCCGATGGCGACATCAGAGGTGAGAAAAACACTGAAGTCTGGCGCCAAGGAGATACGTGACCTATCGGGCGAGTCTTTTGCACTTACCGACGACACAGTTGTACGAGTTCAAGAGACTTCGATATCGAAGGTTCGCATTGTCTGCAATGCCGCCGCTGTGTATATAGACGAGCCAACTTGGCGAATCGCGCTTCAGGCTGCTGGGTTCTTTGAGGGCGCGAACCTTCTTGATCAGACTGCCGTGAGCCACACCGTTGATTCGTGGACCTTTGAAGTTCCGTTGCGATCTGGACTTGAAGAAATTGAAAGGATGCTCACCGATGACAAGCTCTTTGCCGCCAAGGCTGAAGAAATCGTGGTGGCTCGCTCAGGGACGTGGAAGCAACTGTCACTCGATGGAGAAGAGATTCTCATGGGCAAGTCACAAACAGGCTACACGCTAAAAAGCATTGAACTGGGCTTGGCCATCGAGATACCCGCCGATGCGTACATCATCAACAGTACCGAATCGCCAGATACGTACTGGTATATGCTGGCCTTGGTACTGCTCTTAGTAGGCTTCGCAGCGATCTTCATCTTTGGGTTCGTAGCCAACCTTCGCCGATAACCAGCTCAGCGCGTGCACTGATGCTCTAGCCTAGGCTAGCTATTCTAGCTATTCCTCTTCGTTGCCGTCTTCTGAGAGATAGGCCATGATGACTTCATCTAAGCTTTTCTCTGAGATCAGATCTTTGCCAAAGAGATTGCTTCGTGCTTTTCGAGCACTTGACCGGCGCGGACGCTCTCCACCGATAACCGTAGGAGGTGCGCCAATAATCACAGCCGGCCTTGAAACAACTACCGACGAGCGTCGCCTAGACGTGGCTGCACGAGGTGGTTTGCCCGCTGTCCGCTCGCTGGATACTTGCTGTGCAGTACTTGCCCGTTGCCGAGACGTTGGTGGTTGCTGTTTGCCCGTCGGCTGTCGTTGCCGTGGGGGAGTAACCGCTGGTCGAGTTGATTTCTTGGTTTGCTGTCTCTGCTGTTTAACAGGTCGAGACGGTTCTTTTTTAACAGCCTCTGCGGGAGCGCCCTGGGGTGGTCTGATGATCGCGTATGAACCTGAGTGGGTCGATTCCAATACTGGCTCCGGTGCTCTTTCGTCCAGTAACTGCGGTGCTCGTTCTTCCACGTGAAGTCGTTCGCTGTCATTGGAAGCGACTCCAACTTCGACTTCACTGGAAATTTCTGCACGGGCATGGGCGAACATTTCTTCAGCGTGCAATTCGCGCTGTTTGGCCAGCTCCTCCGATTTTCTTGCTATATCGGCCTTTTCGGTAGCTACTTTTTGGTTGTGGTTACGAGTTACCTTTTCTGCAATCTCGGACAACTCTTGGGTGTCATGCCCAAATAGTTCTCCAGCGGCATCGCGGGAGATCTGAGTGGTTGCCGTCGTATCGGTATCTTCGACATCTGCCGTAAATACGCTTGGCGCGTTGTCCGTCGGCGTTGGAGCTTCGGCCTCAACGCGTACGACTTCTTCCTCTTTTTCTTCCTGCGTCGGCGTTACTTCGGCTTCAACGCGTACGGTTTCTTCTACTTTCGGGGTAGGATCTTCGTCAGTTGCAGCCCGTATGGTTGCGTCGCTTTGCGTTGGAGCTGTGTCCTCTGCTTTTGCAGCGATCGGCGCTTTGGCCGCACCACCTTTGCGGGGGAGCAGTTCTGGGTTGGTACCGAGGTAACTATCGATTTTATCGTCGAAGGTTCCCAGCTTGAGATCTTTAGCCACCGCCGTGTGCTGCGATTGCATCAAGGTTTTGACCATGTCCTCTTCCGAGTCTGGGTCGTAGTCCATCCGTCGGCTTGAGAGAATTACCCCGCCGTGGAAAAGGTGCGTGAAGAGGTGCGGATTGCCCACACCGGAATCTTCCGTTTGCACGTGAAAAATCAAGCCTCTGTGCTTGAAGTTATGGTTGTACCCGAGAACGGGCGATCGCTTACCCACTACGTAGTAATTTTATCATATCGAGAAGGAAATTGGTGCCAGATCGCGTCCCATCTTGCCGAAGGCTACGTATTTGCTGCTGATTGAAATTTTGAAAGTACCGTAAGGAGCCCCGAGATCCAAAATGGGGTAACGTTGCCTCCGAAATCGGCCGCCCACCAAATAGTCTCGGGCGAGCACATAAACAGAAATAGCTAAGGAACAACTCGTGGATTCGGAACTATCAGATCGCTTTGTCACAACCATGCGATCTTGGCTTGTAAGCTTACCCTTTGACTTAAAAATTCTCTACGAAGCCAGCACAGATGAGAATCTGAGTAGAGAAACTCGAGAGCTGATGCTAGGTGCCATCATCTACACCATCTCACCCAATGATCTAATTTCGGATCGAGACAACTTCGTCAGCTATGCAGATGATTGTTTGCTCTTGCGGCTTGCGATAAAAAAAGGCCTCACTAGCGATGACGAAGATGAAGAGTTCTTCCGCACTCGTTTTTCAGAGTTTTTTGAAACGCTAGATAGCGAGCTTGCGACCTGCCAAGAAGCGATGGGAGATCTCTATCCCTGGTTGGCTTCTAAGGTCGACGGCCTGACGACTCGCAAATACAAGAACAAGACTGTAAAAAATCACTTTGAGAGTGACGAATTGCAGGAAACGCTCTATGAAGATGGCTTAGAGTTTCGGACAGAGTATCCTGTCGTTGAAGAGACGATTGCAGACCGCTTCAAAAAGGTGTCTTCAGTTCTCGACCTTCTGCAACGCGTTAAGGATGACGAAGACCGAAAACGCGCTAAGGGCAAGTAGCAGGCCCTTTGCGGCGATACTGTCGATCTCTTAGAGGTCGACAAGTTCGAGAGAATCGAGCGTCTCTCCCAAAAAACGGGGCGCTAATTCTTCCATTCGAGAGGCATCGGTAACGAAGCACCGCAAGGTACCTCGTGACTTTGTCTCTTTGTCTTGGGGCTTGCGTCCGAGTGTCCGAGATGCGGAGCGTGCCATGGCTGCTGCAGAGTCGACGATTGCGACTTCGTGATCACAAGAGGACTCACAAACCTTCGCGATCACATCCCGCAAGAGTGGGTAGTGCGTACAGCCGAGTACAATTGTGTCGATTTTTTTGTGCTCAGCGAAGAGTGGTTCGAGGTAGCGTTTGGCAACAGCCAGTGCAATGTCGCTGTCGCCCCAACCTTCTTCGGCCAGTGGGACAAAAAGCGGACAAGCTAAGGTGACCACATGCGCGCTTTTGTCCGCCGCTGAAATTGCGCGTTCGTAGGCGCCAGAAGCAATGGTTCCCAGCGTGCCGAGAACTGCAATGTTTTTCGAGCGAGACGCCGCCAGTGCGCTCATCGCGCCAGGCTCAACCGCGCCAATTACTGGGACCGGCGAGGCTTCAGCCATGGCGGGTAGGGCGTTCGCCGAGGCGGTATTGCAGGCCACCATGACCAAGCTCAACGGGTGCTGAAGCAGAAAGCGCTGGCAGATCAAGGCGTAGCGCTCCACCGTGCGTGGGCTCTTGGTCCCATAAGGCACTCGCGCGGTATCACCTAAGTAGATGATATTTTCGTTGGGCAAAGCCAAGCGAAGTTGGCGAACCACAGTCAGTCCACCCAATCCGGAATCGAAAACCCCAATCGAGCGAATCATGATCCAGAATTCCAGCTATGGTATAAAATTATAGTAGATCGTGACTGAATCTCACACAGTGCGCCAACTTGGCACACCGGAAGGAGTTCTCGCCAGCTCCTACGCGATCGCGACAGCAGTGAGTTCACTTGCCGCCGTAGTCTCATAAATCCACACCAACTGCAAAAATGTCGCGGGTTTATTGCTAAGTCCACGATACATTGCGCCAATGCCGGGAAACGTTTTCTCGGCTTCGACAAGGTGTTTTTCTGTAATACGGCCAACCACGTTTCGCTTCTATACAAAGATCGTTCCAGGTGCGATCCCTACCTACACGGTTACTATAATGTAAGCTGCATTACTGTAACGACCGTCTAGCGGCGAGTATTCCGCCTCGTAGCTGGGGTTGCGATCATACCCGCTAGCAGAATTATAGAATTATAATACCGAGCGCTGTCTGCGCTTGACCTGGAGCCTGGTACTCGACTATCGAGGTATTCATGAGTCTGCAGCACATCGTCGACAAAGTTCACGCCTGCCCGTTAGAGGAGGTTGCGCTGATGCTCCCACAGATTGTGTGCGATGAGCCGAGGACATTGTTTGCGATCGCAAAACGAGTCGGTGAAACAGGCGAACTGCCCCCAGAAGAAGTAGCGAGGCGTGCGAATCTGAGGTCGCAAAACTTGTGGATTTGGCCGATGACGGGCTGGTGCAAGGGTTCACCGAGGTGCTTTTGCAAAACCATGTTGAGGTCGCGCTTGAGTGGTTGCATCTGCTCGGTTTTATCAAACACTTCTATCCAGAACTCGAGGCTACCAAGCACTTGCAACAGGAGCCCGGACGACACCACAAAGATGTATGGGAGCACACCAAGCTTGTGGTCAAGCAATCGGTAAAGCGGCCCTCTGTTCGTTGGGCAGCGCTCTTGCACGACATTGGAAAAGTACCTACTCGGACATTCACAAGCAGCGGTGTGCATTTCCACGGACACGCCGAAGTTGGCGCCCGCATGTTCGACAAAGTAAATCGGCGATTGCCGTTAGAGGAAGACCTGCGACGGAAAGTGCGATTCCTTATCAAGTATCATCTGCGCTCCGCTCAATACGAAGAAGACTGGAGCGACAGCGCTATCCGGCGCTTTGCTCGGGACATGGAAAAACACCTAGTTGATTTACTCGACCTGAGTCGGGCGGATATCACATCAAAACGCCCCGGACGTCGTCGACAGTTGCTCTTTCAAATCAGCGCTCTCGCGGACAGAATCGACGCTTTGCGAGCCGAAGACGCCAAAGGGCCAAACTTGCCCAAAGGGCTTGGGCTGGAGATCATCAAGCGCTTTGATGTGCCGCCTTCGAAAACCCTGGGAAACTTGATGAAGCTTATTGAGGCCAAGGTGGAAGAGGGCGAGATCGAGAAGCAACGAGACTTTGACTACTATCTCGATTGGCTTGAAGGTTCTGGCTTGCTGCCTGAGTGATCGCTAGGGTTCTTCGTCCGAAGATAGAAGATAGAAACGATGCCCACCTCGCTGCTAGTGGAATTCAGCGGGTGGAAGTCGACGACATGAATCAGCGAGAGCAAAAGAGAATCAGTAAATTTCTGAGTCTAGTACTTCGGCATGAACCTGAAGTCATCGGAGTTGCTTTGGATAGAGCTGGTTGGGTCGAAATCGCAACGCTGATCGCACAGGCCCGGGCGCATGGCACAATGATCGACCGGGGTATTCTCGACGAGGTCGTTGCCAAGAGTACAAAAAAGAGGTTCTCCTTTAGCGAGGATGGTCTCAGAATTCGGGCCAATCAAGGGCACTCTCTTGAGGTTGAGCTAGGCTATGAGACGGCCATTCCTCCCTGTCTGCTGTATCACGGCACTGTAGCCCAATTTGTTCCGATGATTCGTGAGCAGGGAATAATGAAGATGCAACGTCATCACGTGCATCTTTCACCGGACAGGGGAACAGCAGAGGCAGTTGGCCAAAGGCGTGGTAAGCCAGTTGTTTTGATTGTGGATGCCCTGAAAATGCACGAAGCTGGGCATGAGTTCTTCATGTCCGCTAATGGTGTCTGGCTGACGAGTGCGGTGCCTCCCCAGTTTATTCGAATCCCCAAAATCGACTGATGGTTTTGTCCGAGAGGGGTGAGTTTTTACGAACCTTCGAACTACTTGGCCACAAACCGGACGCCTTCCTGCAAAAGCGCCTTCCACTGCCGACGATTTTGTTTGGGAATCGAGATCCACTCCTTAAATATTTTGCCACCAGGGCCAAAGGGGTTCCCTTTTTCGG
>JAESTW010000100.1 GCA_016763395.1 Kofleriaceae bacterium | reverse complement strand
CCAAGCGTTCCTAACGCTGGCTGCGCAAGCGTCTACTTTACGCGGCGATGCCGCTCATGTCCGGTGTTTTGCACCAGATATTTAGCAGTCCGCGGTGGAAGTGCTTCACGAGTGAAAGCGAGTGATTTTGAGTCAGGTCAAGGCGCCTAACTGTGGCAATACCTTGCGTATTGCGAAGTTTTGCAACGCAGAGATGGCGGAAAAGCGCCGGTTTCGGCGGGGTCCGACTTTCACCACGGGCTGCTAGGTTCCGTTCCAGAATCGGATGTGTCCGACGTCCACGTGGATAAATCGGCTGTGTTTGTAGAAACCGACTCCGCCGAGCTTGAGGCTGCGTGCCCACTCGTGAAGCAAGTCGATATCGATTCCTGGAAGGCGGAAGTCGACCGCATGTCCGAGGGTGTGCTTGCTGTTGCGAGCAACCTGTCGGCCTTTTTTTCGCAGACTCAAATTGTATTTTGGATCTCGAAACCCGGACACGACGTCCACCCGCCTAACTTTGAACTTCTGTGCCGCTTGCAGAAGTACCGGGAAGAGTCGCGGGTCCATGTCGGTTGGATGGTTGGTGAAGTGGCATCGCAAGAACTCATCGGTGATCTCTTTGGGCGGCTTGCCTCTACTCCAGGCATTTAAGGGCAGGAATTCAAGAGTCCACTTGTTGTAGATATTCACGATTCGCGTCGGGTGTTTGCCGACGCGCTTACGGAGTTTTTTCTGCCACAGCTTCTTCGACGCAACGCTGAGTGGGAGAGACTCTGCTTTTTCTTTGAGTCGACTGTCCTTTTTGGACAAGAAGGCCGGCGCTTCTTGAATGGGATTCGGTGCCTCTAGTGAGGCCGGCACCACCACAGCCGGATCCGACACTGGAATTGTCTTGTCCGCCACCGCCGTGCCGGAAATCAAGGCAAGCAGGCACAGGCTCAATACACTCGATCTTATGAAGATAGCGCACTCCGTTTGCTAATTTGCAGCAGTGGCGTCTCGTTGAGTGAACCCGAGCGGAAACCGGCGAGGTCGACTGCTACATAGGTGAAGCCAACGCTTTTGCCGAGCGCAACCATCGCATCTCGGATTTCTGGCTGACACGCTCGTGGGAGTTCTTCTGGTACGAGTTCGACCCTGGCAATGGTATCGTGGAAGCGTACCCGCAGTTGCGAGAAGCCCAGGGCGCGAAGTCCGTCTTCGAATCGGTCTACACTGGACAATCGCTCTGCGGTGATGGTCGTGCCGTAAGGGAAGCGGGAAGAGAGGCAGGCGAGTTGTGGTTTGTCCCAGGTTCGCAGTCCAAGTTCTTGAGAGTAGCGCCGGACATCCGCTTTACTCATCTCGGCTTCGACCATTGGAGCTCGAGAACCACGCTTGGATGCGGCGGCTATCCCCGGACGATAGTCACCGAGATCGTCTGTATTGGTTCCCAGTAAAATGACCGGATTGCCCAAGCGAGCGGCGAGCGGCGTCGCCAGATCCATCGATTCGGTTTTGCACAGCGCGCACCGGTCGGTAGGGTTGGACGCAAAGCCAGGCTGCTGAAGCTCATTGGAATCGACTAAAAAATGGCGCTCCCCGAGTCCGAGCTCCTGTCCGAGGACTCGAGCATCTTCGACTTCTGAGCGGGCCATGGTGACGGACACGCAGGTAATCGCGAAACAGTTTTCCGCCAATACATCTTGGGCAACCTTCAGAAGAAAAGTGGAATCGACTCCACCGGAGAAGGCCACCAAAACCTTTTGATGTTGTCTGAGATTGTCTTGTAGCGCTTGTAACTTCACGGCCAACCGATAGTGTAGCATTGAGAACTCGAGTGCCAAGGATTTCGGTACTGCCTTGGGAATCCAGCGGGCGCGCTCTTGGAAACCTGCCTTGGCTGATTCCTGGTGTTAGGGTTTGCACATGAAATGGCGAGTGAATCTATGAATGAGCAGGGCCAGGTCGAAGTTGTCATCGTGAATGTGAAAAACGGTGAGACCGTGGCCTACTCCCATCTTGCCATTGAGCATCTGCCCGAGTCCTTCTTGGTGGAGACTAGCCTGGAGATCGCGGGACGATCGTGGGTCGTCGTCGAAGCTGAGCCACCATCAAAAACAGAGTTTTCTAAGACGGGAAAAGTGCGTATCACCGTCGCGCCAACGGAGATGGTCGACCCCGGAACGATTTTGTTTTCGCTGCCGACGATCTCGGATGATCTAGGTGAGTGTGTCGGAGATTTGCTGCCCTCAGATGACTACTTTCAGATCGCCCCGGACGATTGGCGTCAAACTGAGTTTGTTGCGGCTTCGTTTCGTGCCCCGATTGTTGAGGAGTTGGCGGACATCGACAAGGTGAGGTTGTCCGCCCATGGTGGCTATGAAGAAATTCATGTACGAAAACGCGTGCCCAACCCGCTGGTTGCCGAGAAGCTCTCTCTCGACATAGTGAAAGCCTTGATGCCGCCGGACAAGTTGTTCAAGGGAGTCTCTTTCGCCCGTCGGAGAGGTACCATTCCGAGAAGCTTCTCTTGGACTTGCTCGGGCATGCAGATTTGGGGCGTAGCGGACGATGAGGGTACGATTGCGCTACTTTGCTTGTACTTTCTGTCAGCAGGAGAGTTGTCGAGCCAGCAGATCGAGAGGATTGCGGCGCTCGCCAACGAGCGTGGTCTACTCTTTGTGGATTGGGTGTCGGGGCAGACAATCCCCAGTCTCGACTAGAGGTCCGCGCCAGCAAAACGCTGTATTTCTACAAAGCCTTCTTCGCTGTCCGACCATGCGAAGAGCGCCGCCTCAACCACTCGATCGGCAGTGAGTCCTACCACCAGCTGTTGGACGGGATACATCGGTCCGTCTCCCCAGGGGCTGGTTGCCACTTCATGATCGGTCTGCGAAAAATACGCACGACCGTTGTAGTGCGAGTGGTAGATTAGTTTAGCCGGTTCCAGGCCGTCGAGCTCTCGGCTTAGTGCGAGTAAATCCTCGCCATCGATGACGTACGCGGTATCTGCGCCCCGGCCAGACTGAGTTGGATGCTCACCACCGCTCTGGGCGTTTACACAGCTGCGCAGCCGGGTTGCTTTGTGCTCGTCACGCGCGCCAGCCAGCCAGCCACAGCACTCTGCCGGAAAACTCTTACGAGCCTCCTGATAGACCGCCCGCAACAACGAAGGATCGATTCGAACTGGGACTGGCGACTTACCAGACATAGTGTTTCTCCCAAGTCATGGGCCGGAAATATCGGTCACCGCGATCTGGCAAAATAGTCACCACACAGCATCCAGGACCTGCTTCTTTGGCCAATTGGCAAGCGCCAGCGATATTGGCACCCGCGGAATGTCCGACGAAGATTCCTTGCTCGCCAACCAGTCGTTCGGCTGCATCCCAGCCATCTTCGGTCGAAATTCCAAGCATGCGATCGACGATTCCCTCGGGCTGCCAAATGGGCGGTACTATCGAGGATTCCAGATGTTTGAGTCCTTCGAGGCCGTGAAAGGAGTCGTCCGGTTCGATGGCAATCACTTGCACCGAGGGTTTTACTTCTTTCAAATAGCGTCCGGTGCCGATGACTGTGCCTGTGGTGCCAATGCCTGCGCAAAAGTGGCTGATTTTATCGCCGATAGCAGAGAAAATCTCAGGCCCGGTACCGCGGTAGTGTGCTCCCGGGTTGTTCGGGTTGGCGTATTGATCCGGATAGAAATACGTTTCAGGGTGCTCTTGTGCGAGCTGCTTGGCAACGACGATCGCGCCGTCCGAACCTTCGAGTTCACTAGAGTAAATAATCTCGGCTCCATACGCGCTCACGATGTTTTTTCGGGCGACGGACACGTTCGCTGGCATCACCAAGGTAACGGGAATGCCGAGGGCGGCGCCAATCATCGAATAGGCGACTCCGGTATTTCCGCTAGTCGAATCAATAAGCCGTTTGCTCGACGCATCTCCCGGAAGAAGCTCCCCCCGAGCAATTCCATCGAGAATGATTTCTTTGGCCGCGCGGTCCTTGACGGAACCACCAGGGTTTTGGAACTCACATTTGGCCCAGATCTCCCGGTCTCCGCCCGCCCGTTTTTCGACGGAGGGCAGCCGCAAGAGGGGCGTATTGCCAATCAGTCCTAATAGCCCGCTGCCGAAATCTGGCGTTTGGGTGTTCATCTCAGTGCGTCATCCGCCGGCGATAGCGGGGATGATTGATATCTCATCGCTATCTTTAACTTCTGTTTTCAGCTCTTGCAGATGCCGAATGTCGTCCTCGTTGGCGTAGATGTTCACAAACTTTCGGACAGCGCCAGCGTCATCACAGATGCGTGACTTGATGCCTGGATAGCTGTTTTCGAGGTCGTCAATGATCGCGCCAACGGTGGCGCCAGCTGCACTGACTTCTTCTTGTCCGTCAGTGTATTTTCGCAATGGGGTTGGGATTCGTACGGTAGCCATAAATCTTCTCTGTGTACTTTGTTTTGTTATTGGAGGGGGAGGTTACTGGAAATATTCGTCAAGACTAAAATAGCGTTCGCCGGTATCGCAGGCAATGGTGACCACGCGTTTGCCGGGGCCGAGCTCGGCTGCAATTTGGCAGGCGATTACGACATTGGCACCAGTCGAGATTCCGACCAAGAGCCCTTCTTCTTGGGCCAATCGCTTGGACATCTCGTACGCGTCTCGATCTCCTACGCTACGAAATTCACTGATGCCGTCCAAATCCAGTACTTCGGGGATGAAGCCCGCGCCAATGCCCTGGATTTTGTGAGGTCCCGCAGGTTTCCCGGAGAGCACAGCGCTGGATGCTGGCTCAACGCCAATGACACTACAGCTTTCCCAGCGCTCTCGAAAAGCACCGCCAACTCCAGTGATAGTGCCCCCAGTTCCAATCGCCGAGACAAAGGCGTCGATACTTTTGCCCTGAAGCTGGTCCATAATCTCAACCGCCGTGGTTTCGCGATGTACCCGCGGATTGGCGGGATTGCGGAACTGGTCTGGCATGTAATAGTGGGCGTTGGCGTCAACCAACTCTTGCGCTTTGTCGACAGCTCCCTGCATCACAGCAGCTTCAGGGGTTAGAACCAAGGTGGCGCCATAACTTTTGAGTAAAGCCCTCCTCTCGAGAGACATCGACTCGGGCATTGTCAGTATCAGTGGATAGCCCTTCGCCGTGCAGACCAGTGCCAGGCCAATGCCGGTATTTCCCGAAGTCGGTTCTACAATAGTGGAGACGCCGGGAGTCAGCTTCCCGTTTTTCTCTGCCTCTTCGATCATCGCGAGTGCAATGCGATCTTTGACGGAACCGCCGGGGTTGTACTGCTCGCATTTAATCCAAAGCTCTGCTCCGCCCTTGGGAACGATTTTCTTGAGCTCTAAGATCGGCGTATTGCCAATTAGCGAGAGTAAGCCGGGACGTTTCGATGGGGTGTTGGGACTAGTCATGGAGCTGGGGGTTGAACTGCTGTAACAGCAGTTTCCTAGATAAAATACATGTTGAGGGTGTCGTCTCTTCCGAGGCCGAGGGCGTTTCCACGCTTCACCAAATCATCCATGGTAACCTGCTGAAACCATTGCTGGACGACCCCATCGAGTTCTTCCCATAGAGCACAGGTTACTTCTGCAGAAGCGGGTTTTCCCAGCTCCGCATCGTCGGACCGGGCATCGCTCGCAAACAATCCCGCGCTCACTCCCTCCAGAGCGACGACGAGATCCGCCAATGTCGTTTTATCCGCTGGGCGCTTGAGGAAATATCCGCCTCGGGGGCCACGCTTACTTTCCACGAGTCCTGCACGTCGCAAATCCTGAAAAATTTGCTCAAGATAGCGTAGTGGAACCTTCTCGCGCTCAGCGATCTCCTTGGCAGGTACCGCCACACCAGGGCAATTTTGCGTTTGAAACGCAATATCAAATACAGCGCGGACGCCGTAACGTGTTTTGGCCGAAAGTTTCATTGCTTACCCGGGGTTAGAGATTGTATTCCGCGTTTCCTATCGGGTAGGTAGGGTACCTGTTTCTGTAGAGTTAAGCAACGCTTCCGCATTCGGGACAGCTACCGTCGGTGCCGACGACCCCAATGCAAGCCCCGTCGGGGCACAAGCGGCGATCGGCGAAAGTGGATGGCAGGTCGTCTCGCGAGTCATCCCCATTGCCGTCACTGTCGTCATCTTCGTGCGACTCGTCGTCATCCTCATCCCACTCGTCGTCGTCGTCATCCTGATCGCACTCGTCGTCTTCATCATCCTCATCCGAGTCGTCGTCATACTGTGAAAGCGTCAGCCCGCGCAATCGTGGGTCGCTGGTTACATCATCACCTACGTGGCCGCACTCTTTGCAACTGCCGTCCGGACCGAGCACGCCTATGCACCCACCGTCCGGGCAAAGCCGCCGGTGATCGAGATCGACGTCCGGACCTCCATCCTCGCCAGAGATCACGAATGCCGATCCAAGGGCAGAAACTTCGATGCCCGCATCGCACTCGTCGCACTGGCCATCAATCATTTTTCCGGTGCACTGCGGTTCTGAACACCGCAGATCCGTGTCCACTTGTTCTGCGTTTGTGTCGTTAAATTCGTCCTCGATATCGCTCATGACAGTGGCCTATTGCTGAGAGTCGATTCACGTTCTTGTGAAGAGGCCCCAGAGAGCAGGTCAAATAACGCATTTGCGCCGCAAAAACAAAACTCAACTCCACCAAACCTAAGACGCGAGTTGTCAACCAAGCGCACTTCTGTCCGAGCTTGAAGCGGGTTTTCGTCAACCTGCGTGCCATTCTTGGAGCCCGCATCGCAGAGGAACCACGCATCATCTCGCCTGCGTAGGAACGCGTGAGATCGCGAGACGCTTAGGTCCGGGATTACGATGTCGTTGCCAGCAGTTCGTCCGACAGTGAGTAAATCAACAAATGTCGCGTGGGCTTTTCCAACGAGAGGTAGTATTTCCCACGACATGCCAGGGGTGTGCATCTGCACATCCGATTCCCCGCCATTGTTGCTAGAGTCATTGTTGCTAGAGCCAGTTGGCATGTCGCTGCCGATCGCTACCGAGGTATCGCTACCGTTT
>JAESTW010000099.1 GCA_016763395.1 Kofleriaceae bacterium | reverse complement strand
TCGAGAGCGGCTTCAGTTTCTCATGCACGGGTCCCACTACCTGCTCTCGCTTGTCGTCTTTACTTTGCATGTTGTGATCGGCCTTATCTTCGCAAGCGAGGTTGCCCCGATCTCTGCATGCTCCGCAGTATTGGCCAGTCTGTTACTTGCATTGGCGGTTGCCCGGACGCAACCACGTGAGGTCGGCGCGCACTCATGGAAGCAGCGCCTCGCTATTGCTGGCAGAAGAGGCCTTCGCTTATTGGTTCTGTTCACATGGATTGCTCCTGCCGTGTTTATCGCCATGAATATCGCCCAGGCGCTCCTCACCCATGATCCTTCGCGCACTCTCTTGCCAGGACCTGCGCTCTTCCAAGCAATTGGGCTTATTGGCCTGTGTGCGCCAATTATCGTCCTATTGGTGGGCCTTGCCGGCCTAAAACAGCTTGGGGTCGGATCCTTTTTGGCAGTAGTGGTGACCTATGTATTGGCCTTCTACCTTGATATTTGCGGAGTGCTGCTCGGCCTTGTCGACCGCATAAGTGGGGGAGGCACATGGCAAGTGGTTCACCGTGCAGAGACGAGTGCAAAGACGAGTGCCACGAGCGAGACTCCTGGATTACAAGCGCTCATCGTGCCCGTGCATCTTAAAGAGAGTTGGCGGATGCGGCGCATCCTTGCATCCACCCAGAATGCAGTTACCCGCAAGCAGGACGATATGAAACAAAGGGCGAGATGAAGCGAAGAGGGTTGCTCTTGGTCGTACTGGCACTATGCCTCTTTATAGCCGGCGTGCTCTGGGCTCCCCACCCACGTATTGGTGTCGAAGGCGCCAGCTGCGTTCTGCTTGAGCACGATGATTTGCCCTGGAATCGCGCGACTAAGAAGAACCATGAGTATTGCCAAGTCGATGCGCCGATGCAATTTACTCGCCGCACCGGTTCCTTCGAGACGCTGCGCGACGACGACCTGGGCAACATCGATGCTTCGTATTGGGACGAGCTCGACACAACTTTCCCTTGCAACAATGCGATCTTCAGTTCAGAAAATGTCGTATCGCGTTCCGAGGGCGGCATTAGCCTTCGCCTTGAACCTTCGGACAACGAAAAGGGATTTAGCTCCGGATCGATAGCGACAAAGGGTGGTGAGAAATTTACCTATGGCCGCTTCGAAGCTGAGCTCAAAGCGGCAAAGGGCTCGGGCCTCATCACCGCGTTTTTCCTGTATCGCTTCGACCCATGGCAGGAGATCGATGTTGAGATTCTCGGAAAGGATACGAGCAAGATCCTCCTGAACGTATTCTTCAACCCTGGGGAGCCAGGCGACCTCTACAATTACGGGCTTCGAGGCACGCCAGTTGTGATTGATCTAGGATTTGACGCCTCCCTAGACTTCCATCGCTACGCTATCGAATGGGAACCGGATGAGATTCGGTGGTTCGTTGACGATCGGTTAATCCATGTACGTCATGACGGAGGGCCAACGCCCATTCCGCACCTACCGATGCGCTTTCACGTCAATCTATGGCCCTGCTGCAGTACAGAGTTGGCGGGGCCATTCGATACGGCTGCACTCCCCCTTAGCGCGGACTTTCAGTCAATCACTATATCGAGTTGGAAACCATCCCTTGGCTCGCGCATCAAGAACTCAGTATTCGACTACTTCTCGTCATCGGACAAGGTTGAGGATTGGCGGGACGATGCCGGCTGGATTAAGCCCTGACCGAGTTCGGTGAAAGTCAGAGGTCGTGCAAAATGGCAATTGGTTTCCGATAGTATCCGCTCGTGTCCGGGCCGAAATCTAAAACCTGCCTACACGCGCCCGGTCAACCTTACGAACAAAAGTAGGGTCCACAGGAGTAACCCTGCCAGGCCAAGGTAGATGCCAGTTTGGGCCCTGCTCGCGTGCTCCTGGCCAACGCCATGTTCTATGATCAGTTTCTTTGCGATGTTGCCTCTGATCATGGCACCCGGACCAAAAACGATTCCAAAGAAGAAAAGCCCCACCACACCGCCAAAGAACGCAGCTTTCGCTTGTTTCTTGATCTTCTTTTCTATCTTTTCGAGGTCTTCGTCTGCCATCAGCTATTATACCTCGTCACACTCATATAGGCGCTGAGGAAGAGAGAGAGGGGAATTGAATGCATATTGGTCCTGTCAGTAAGGGGAAAGCCCGGCATTTTTTGGGGGCATCTTTACTAGACGACAGCAGTCAGCCATTCGCACATATTAATTTTGCGCTCCTAACCTAATCGATCGAAAGTGGGATGCGTGGAGCAAGTTCGTCGAGGTTAAGAGTGTGAGACAAGACTATTTTGCATGGAGAACATATTTATTGTGGATCCTCTGTGAGACCTGACGTCTTTAAAGGATAGAGGGCACTAAAGTCCCCTGTTTGCCGGAGAAGATAATGCGACTACTAATTTGCGGATTTTTGGTACTGGGCCTGGCCCAAGTGGCGATTGCTGGAAGTAATCTCAGTTCAAGTGCCAAGAGAGAACTCAAAGCCAGCAAGGAAAACACGAAGAAGTGCAAGATGATGATCATCAAAGCGGCAAGGGCTGACCATCCCAACAATGACAAGCACGCTAAGAAACAGTACGATAAGACTCTCGATACGATCGACGATTTTTGCGATGGTGGTGTAAAGTGGTTTGAGGGATGCAAAGTCCTAAACAGCAGCAGAGATAAGTGTGCTTTCATCCAAGTCGACAAAGAGACCCGACTCAATGATGGTCGCAAGAAGTACTTCCCAAAGAATTTTCGCTAAGAGTATTTCTGACAACTCCACCAGCGTCGAGTTCGGGTTCAACCTTCGAACTGACGCTAGAAATCTAGTCTTATAAACCGATTAGTCGTGTAGGAACGCAATAGCTAACCTGCCGGCCAAGGAGAGGGTCGTTGTGTTTAATGATACTGCACTAAAGCGCTGGATTGCTGTACTCGGATTTTTCGCATGGCTACCGCTTGTGGGGGCATTCGTTCATGCTGTTCTTGGCCTGGCGGCAGAAGGACCCGCGTGGGAGCACGTACTGTTAGGTCTATTGTGGATTGCAGGCGGGTTTGTACAATTCGCGTTTATTCGTGTGATTTGCGAGATAGGCCTTGGTGTGAGCGAGATGCGATCCAGTAGATTTTCGGCAGAGTCAACCAGTACTCCAGCGGGGCTGGTGGGCAACCAGAGGCCGCCAGCGACTGAACCATGGTCCCTGAACGATGTGCTTCAGCGAGAATAGCGTCGGCCGAATATCGCCATCGTTGTCCGCGCTCCCGAGCATCAGAAAAACTTGTAAATCGCCTTCTCGGTCCATCGGGTGGGAAAATATTAAGCTCGAAAACCAAAACACCATTGTGGGCGCGACCCTCCCTAGGTGCTA
>JAESTW010000098.1 GCA_016763395.1 Kofleriaceae bacterium | reverse complement strand
GGGAGCGCCTCGCCAAGCCGAACTCCACAATTATGCATAGACGGCGCACTAGTCTGGATTCGTCTTGAGAAATACGGCTTTGTGGCAGTTTCTCGGTTATGAGATTTCTCACTCAGCGGGAACAATAGATGAGACACTGCCGTTATTAATGCAAGAGGAAGTTAAATACACGGATTTTGGGAATCGCAAAGATAGCGCCCGGCGATGGTCTTTATATATTGTAAAGGACACCCGTTGTTGCTACATGTCTTCCTCTCCTGGAGAACCGATCATGGAAGCAAATAACTTGTTAGATATCAGCTGCTTGAAGCGTTCTAGGGCGTTGCCCTTTAGGTTGTTCTCTGGATCGTTCTCTGGGGCGGCGAATACCATATGATTTTTGACTGGGTATACGGACTTTTTTCCAACGATTTGGCGATCGATCTCGGGACAGCAACAACACTGGCTTTCGTGAAGGGGCGGGGCATTGTCGCCAACGAACCTTCTGTAGTGGCAGTGCAACGGCTGCCCGGCGGCGGCAAGCGAATTCTGGCAGTTGGCAAAGAAGCCAAAGAGATGCTGGGGCGCACACCGGGAAATATCGTAGCGATTCGTCCTATGAAGGACGGCGTGATTGCCGATTTCGAAGTGACCGAGGCGATGCTTCGTTACTTCATTCAAAAAGCCCATGACCGCCGAACCTTAGTCCGGCCACGAGTCATTGTCTGTGTACCTTCGGGGATTACCGAAGTGGAAAAGCGTGCTGTCCGAGATTCGGCTCTGGCGGCAAGTGCACGCGAAGTCTATCTCATCGAAGAACCGATGGCAGCAGCGATCGGTGGCGGCTTGCCAATTACGGAACCTTCGGGAAACATGATCGTCGACATCGGCGGTGGTACCACCGAAGTTGCCGTTATTTCACTGGCAGGAATTGTTCTCAGTAAATCCATTCGCGTTGCAGGCGACAAAATGGACGAGGCTATTGTTCAGTACATCAAACGCAAATACAACTTACTCATTGGTGAGCGTTCGGCCGAATATATCAAGAAAGAGATTGGCTCCGCCTATCCGCTGGATGAGCAGCTAACAGTGGAAGTCAAGGGACGCGACTTGGTGGCTGGTGTGCCCTAAACCCTAGTTGTCAATTCGGACGAGATTCGAGATGCACTTACCGAGCCCGTCAATGCCATCGTGGATGCGGTTCGAACCGTCCTTGAGCGAACACCACCAGAACTCAGCGCAGATATCGTCGACAAAGGAATCGTCTTGTCCGGTGGCGGTGCGCTTCTAAAGAACTTGGATGTTTTGCTCCGTGAAGAAACCGGCTTGCCGATCATGGTTTGCGAAAATCCCCAACTTGCTGTTGTTCTCGGCACGGGTCGCTCGCTAGATGAACTCTCACTGCTCAAAGAGATCGCACTGCAGTAGGTGGGTGCTGGTCGACCACACGGGATCAGAGTGAGAGTGAGTGCAGCTTAAGCGAAAATACGTGGACTATGCCCTGGCAGGGCTACTCCTGCTCTTGCCCGTCTTTATGTTGCGTGCGAGCTTGAAGGAGCCAGAATCCCTCAACCGCTTCGACGAGGGAATCTTGCGTATTTCCTCTCCCCTGCAAAGTGTCGCGAGTTGGGCCATCGGCGGAATTGGTGGATTGCTAAGCGACTACGTTTGGCTAGTTGCCGTTGAGGACGAGAATGACGAGTTGCGGGCGCAGAACCTTCGCCTGCGTGAACAGCTCGGTCTGGCCCGGCGTGAGGCAGCAGACTTTGTTGCGGTCGAAGGACTTGTCGGACTAAAGCGAAGTGTCCGGGCTGAGACTGCTGCAGCCCATGTCATTTCTTCCAGCATCAACGCAAACTTTCGAGTGAGCCGAATCCGCATCGATCGCGGAGAGGGGCAGATTGAAGTTGGCATGCCAGTCATTAGTGCCGATGGTTTGGCGGGACGAATTTTGCATACCTATGGTGCGTATTCGGACGTGCTCTTGGTATCGGATCCACAGTCATCGATTGACATCAAAATCCCCGCAACTGGAGGTCGCGGGTTGCTGAGTGGTGTAGCCAGCGACTCATCTTACGTGTGTAAAATCGAGTATCTTGAGCGTGGCAAAGAGGTAAAAGTCGGCGACGCTGTAGTGACCAGTGGTTTGGGAAAGCATTTTCCTGGCGACCTGGCTGTTGGCGTCATTGAATCAGTCGATGAAGTTCGATACGGGCTGTACCAAAAGGTAAGTGTCCGGCCAGCGGTAAAATTCTCATCTCTCGGAGAAGTACTGATTCTTCTGGCAGCGCCGCCGCCCGCAGATCCCAATCGAGATAAAGACAAAGCATCGGCTGCAGCTCACGGAGTACAACCCTTTTAGTCATGCGAGTAGTAGCTCAAATCATCGTGGCGTATTTGATACTCTTGGTGCTGGTCGCAATTTGGCGTCTCTTGCCTCTGGCTGAGTATACCCCGGACATCGTGGTGCTATTTGGCGCGTATCTCGGGCTCAGCGCCCGTGAAGAGCTTGCACCGTCAGTGGCTGGAGCGATTGCAATTGGCTATTTGGCCGACTTGCTAATGGGAAATCCGGTGGGCTTGTCCGCGTTGACCGCTGGTTTGGTTTGTGTGGTCTGCCACCTCATTCAAGGACGCCTGCTGGTTCGAGGAGTTGTGTTCACGGTGATTTTCTCGGCAATGACGGCACTGTCCGCAGGAATCTTGGTGTTGGCGGTCCGGGGTGGCAGTGGACTCTTGCTGATTGGCTTGGGCAGTGAGCTGCGAAAACTAATCGGAACCGCTCTCTTCACCGGACTGATGGGGCCATTTGTGTTTCAGGTCTGTAGGCTAGTAGACGCAAAATTCTCGAAGACACGGCGGCAACGTGATGCTGCTGCTACGGGATATATGTAAGTAGGCGCCAGTGGCTCTCATCGACTACACAGCTCCGAGTCACGGCAAGACTCTACGAATGCGTCAGCGCTTGCGCTACCTGATGACAATTGTGTTTTTGGCCTTCGGGATCATGGTGCTGCGCTTGTGGCAGCTCCAGGTAGTTCGGGGAGAAGAGTATTTTCGGCAGACGAGGCGCAACGTCGTCAACAAGCGAATGATTGCATCCATTCGCGGAAAAATACTCGATCGAAATTTGGAGCCAATTGCGGACAATCGGCCCGCATTCAATCTTTATGGCAAGCCCAAGGCAATTGATGGTGATGCCGAGGCGGCTATCTCGGAAGCCTTAGACCTCAGCACTGAGGAGCGGGAACGCTTCGCGAAAAAGTTGGCCAAGGCGCGCAAACGATCACCGAACGCAACCGTGCTCTTACTGGAAGATCAGTCTCGAGATCGTGCCTCTCTTGTCCGACAAGAAGGAGGTGTTCTGGCCGCACTCTCTGTCCGGGACGAACCCTACCGATTCTATCCCAATGGTCGTGCGCTCGCTCATCTTGTCGGCTACATGAACAACATTACAGAGAGAGAACTCGCTGATTTGGAGTCTGAGGGGTACAGCGCCGATGATGTAGTCGGTCGCTATGGACTGGAGAAGTCTTGGGAGAATTACTTGCGCGGCAAACGCGGAATTGAGCGCTTCGTCGTCAACTCCAAAGGCGAAAGGGTAGAGGGGGCGGACACCGAGGGCCTGATCGACGGACCGAAATTCGTTCCGCCTGTTGACGGGCACAACATAGTCCTATCTATTGATTTGCCCCTACAGCGGGAGGTCGAACGGATTTTGCGCAGCCACGCAGCGGGAGGAGTTGCCGTCGTAGAGGTTGATACGGGCCGAATCTTAGCACTTGCATCCACACCGAGTTTTGATCCCAACATCATGACCGGACACCTTACCCGGGAGCGAGAACGGCAAATGCTGGCCGATCCGCGGAAACCCTTTATTGATAAAACACTTCGGCAATTCTATCCGCCTGGTTCAACGTATAAGTTTATTACGGCATTGGCGGCGCTATCTCACAGCTTGGTGAGTGAGGAGGAACCACTCAGTTGTACCGGCGTACATCGCTCGGGCAAGCGAGCGTTTCGGTGCACCGGACGCCACGAAAAGGTCGATATGTTGAGCGCACTAAAGCACTCATGCAACGTCTACTTTTGGAAGCTCAGTGAGCGTGTCGGAATCGATGTCATGGCCGAGGTCGCGAGGGACTTTGGCTTTGGCGAGCCCACCGGAATTGGTCTAAACGGAGACACGGCTGGGCGCGTTCCAACCCGGCAATGGTACGAAGAACGCGATGAATTCAAAATTGGCTACACCCTCAATGCCGCGATGGGGCAGGGAGATGTAGAAGTGAGTGTTCTGCAGCTTGCGATGGCATACGCCGCTATTGCCAACGGAAGGAAACTCTATGTCCCACTCCTGGTCGATCGGGTCGAAAGTGCGTCCGGGGATGTAGTCGTACAATACGCATCTCAGTTGCGCCGGACATTGAACTTATCGCCAGAGGTTATGGATATCGTGAAGCGCGGAATGTGGAAGGTCGTCAACGAAAGTGGTGGTACCGC
>JAESTW010000005.1 GCA_016763395.1 Kofleriaceae bacterium | reverse complement strand
CGGCGGCATATGGCGAGAAATGAGAGAGCACTACCGCGAAACTGCCTCCTGGCTGCACTTTAACCGCGATGGGGCGGTCGCCTACAGTAATTCGCGAGGTGACTTCGCCTTCTGAGGAGAGGAACGCGACCTCAGACCCTGGTTCGATTTCACTGCCGCGAAAGGTGACAAGACGAACGCTATCATCGGCCGCCATCGCGATTGCATAGGGGTGCTCGCGGCTGGGCTGCGGGGGTGCATCGGGGCTAGGATTGGCAACAGGCTCTAAGTTTTTCCACGTGCCCGTGTTATCACCGTACACGGAGGCATCCCCGCAGGCGGCAAGAAGACTCGCTAGAAGTACTACTGTGATTTGCGTTCTCATAGGTGTCCTTTAGAAGCTCGGTAGCGCTGGGCGTTCTTTGCTACCGATACCCTCGTAGTTTGCTCCTAGATCCATCCAGGTCATGAGCAGGCGCCTTTGAGCGTCGGCCAGTCGGCTACCACCCGGACACTGGTTTGAGTCCATCGTCCGAGGGGCTTTTAACTCTTGTTGCAATAGCACCTCTGTGAGATAGCTGTTTTGGGAGGCAGTGCTGATGGGATCCACGTAGCTAAAGTTATTAGTAGATCCACTCCCCGTGGCAGTGAGTGCCTCGTAAGCACCAGAGAAGCCAGCGTTGCCAGCTCTCTGGCTGAGATTGGGAATTTGCGTGCCGTCATGGCAGCCGGACGTTGCACAACTACCACTGAGTATAGGTTGGATGTCGCGTGCAAAGTCGATTTCCTTGCGGTCGTTGGGATCGAGGCCATAGGGAATCGGTGGTAAGTCCAGGCGGGTTTCTGCGTCGTAGTTCGCATTCACTCGAGAGGCTTGAGAGAGCGCATCAGGTGTGCCGACGGTGTCGCCAGGAATGCCGCTGCGGGATCCGTGACAGCCACCGCAACGAGAGTCCCAGACTTCACGGCGTGTGACTTGGTTGAGTTTTTCACCTGGCAGTATGAAGAACCACTGATTGAAGGTGGAGCTTGCCATTCCGTTTTCGTCCACCGCTTGCATGTAGAAGGGCACGCCTGCGGGTAGTTCAACGTACAGTGATCTGTCCGGGGTTGCGTCGAATTCGGCGATGATACGTCGGATTCCGTGTCCGCCACGTCCGGGGGCGTCTCCGGGTTTTCTTTGTATCTCCTCAACGAAACGAACTCGGTGGATCTTCTCTGCCATCTCGTCGAACGACTTCTTGTTCGATGGGCTGTCTTCATCGGCAACCGTTAAATGCACAGCGAGGTCGAAGTTGAGCAGTGTGCCGCTCTCTGCACCGTTGGTCAGGTGGTGCAGTGGGTCGCCGACCTCTTCCTTGCGGCGCTTGAAAATCGGCCGAGGGTCCATTTCGATCTTGCCAGGAATATCAATGAGGAGCTCTTTGGAAGCAATGATTGTATGGTTGCCTTCCAATTCCTTCAATATGACGTGGTAGATGCCAGTGTCCGGCGTTGCTGCGACATCACTAAGATCGATACTTGAGGAGGAGTGCCCAACAAGGATGCTGCCATCAGGCATGGAAAATGGATCGCGGTAGTAGCCACCGGGAGAAGCACCTTTGTGCGAGATGACTTCTCCTATCGCAGAAATCTTCTGAAGTGGATCAACGTAGTTAACAACTGACGGGACTCCATCATCAGTAATCATGGCTCCGAGGTTCCTGTCGATGAGCGCGAGTGCTCCACCCTCCCAAACCGTACTGTCATCCATGAGCAAAAGTGGTTCACGCATATCGGGCATTTGGGTCATCTGCGTGAAAATCTGATAGTCGGGGTTCTGGGTTCCGTAGTGAGGATGGTAGTCAGCATGAAAATCGGGTGGAACACGCATCAGTGGTGCGAAGAGTTTGGTTCCCACTTTGCGTGTGGCGGTAAAGGTGAGATCTAAGGTCCGAATCTCGATCTCTTCTTCTCCGTGTTTGGGGGCGTAGCGCCACCCAGGTGCGACCTCGTTGCCTCCGTTAAAGGACATTCGAGTGAGCCCGGTGCCGTCGGTGTTGATATAGTACGCGTTCGATAGCGGCCAGTCGCCATGTGAGGAGAGCTCGCCTGTCCGAGTTGAAATGAAGTACAGGCGATCTTTGGGCCCCCATACCGGTTCCACATTGCTGACTTTGATGCCATTGGGAAGAGTTCCAGTGTCGTTAGTGACTTGCCTAAGATTGGATCCATCGATGTTCATCACATAGATGTTCAAGGAGTCGTCCTCTGAGCGGCGCATCGAGAAGGCCACTCGTGTGGCATCATAAGAGATGGCAGGATCGCGAATGTCAGCAGCCTGCGTGTGGTGTCCGGCAGTGAGGTTAGATAGCGTGCCTCCTGGCTCGGCGGGGATCAGTGAGAAAATATCTCCGCCCGGCTGCCAGGCCGAAATGTCGAAGAGTCGACGAGGCGTTGGATCTGTGGAGGCGAAGACCATGCCGCTAACAATGCCCTTGTCTTCATCCCCAAGTTCTACTCGAGCATCGGCGATGAAGTCGACAATCGTCTGGATGTCTTCATCGTCACTCGAAGGGTCAAAGAAGTTGTTGCCACCTCGGTGAAAGATGCCGCCCTGATCTAAAGGGATGACTTTGCGCAGGAGACGACTCATGAATGGGTCGGGGGTCGCCAAATTCAGATGAACCGCAACGCTGGCGTAGTTTCGCTTCGAGCTATTGATGTCGAAGTCGCCAACAACACCAGGATCAAAAAGCAGAAGATTGGCCGCACTGGCCCCATGGCAGCTCGAAAGCATGCACCTTTTCTTTGCCAGAATCGGCTCGACTTCTTTGGCGTAGCGCACCGCGCGAGTGGAGATTTCTGGAAGTTCTTCAGGACGAACACTCTGTCCCCAACGCATGAGCGCAATCAAGTCCGGGCTTGCCATGCTTCCGTACTGCGTTCCGCCTCGGTGAGCCAAGCCGCCGAGAGACTCATCCAATGGTTTACGGATAAACTCTGAGAACTTTACATCCTCGGACGCGAGTTTATCAAGTGTACGAGCACGCGCCGCCTCAAGCCTATCGCTTCCAGTAATCTTGCCGTCAGAATCCACAGGGAATGCGTAATAGGACGCTGGGAGTCCTGCGAATTGCTCATCACTGGCAGCGTGACACACACTCGTCCCACAGTCTCT
>JAESTW010000097.1 GCA_016763395.1 Kofleriaceae bacterium | reverse complement strand
TTCATCGAGTAAGTCGGTTAGCGAAGAAGTGAATTGCCGAAGGTCGGCACCGCCAAGAGAACTTCCGCCCGCTGCGCCACTTGCCATAGCGCTCACCATGTCGTTAGTCGAGGTATCACCATCAACACTAATGGCATTGAATGTCGGCGCAACCGCGGCTCGCAGTGCTTGGTTTAGGGCATTGGTAGAAAGCTTAGCGTCGGTCACGACGAAGCTGAGTGTGGTGGCCATGTTGGGAGCGATCATGCCGGCTCCCTTAGTGCATCCAAGTAAAGTGATGCGTTGTCCGCCGATAGCGATTCGGCGTTGGGCTATCTTGGAACTTAGATCCGTGGTGAGTATCGACTCCGCGAATTTATCCATCGAACCCCGGCGAAGTGCCTTGGCTGCGGTTGGAATGCCACTTTCGAGCTTGTCTATCTGGAACGGTACCCCGATGACACCAGTCGATGCTACGAGTACTTCTGATGGTGAAATTCCTATGGACGCAGCGGCGAGTTTGGCCATCGTCCGAGCATCTTTGGCTCCAGATTGTCCGGTGCACGCATTGGCATTCCCACTGTTAACAACGAGTGCGCGAACAAGTCCGTTGTTTTTCTTAAGAACAGAACGGCTCAACCGGACTGGAGCAGCAGCAGCTTTATTGGTTGTAAATACTGCAGCGGTGTTGGTTGGGTGATCGCTAACAATAAGACCAAGGTCTAGTTTCCTTTTTGCTTTGACTCCAGACGCAACACCAGCAAAACGAAATCCGTTACAACGATACGACACACTCACACTATAGAACGATAGTAGGGGGGAAGATCAAGCCTCTATCCACTCTACAGTTTATTCTTAGTAGGTCAGGTGTTTTTCTCTGTGGCCTAAGAACCCACCTCTCGTCGTTCGGGTCTGGACAAAACGAGTGATGGTAGCTGAGTTGCGATCGTTAGGTGCCCTGCAGTTTGAAGAGTTGCGCCATACGCTACAGCGACGTTTGCAAATGCATTTACCGAAATTGACTGACGCTGGAAAAACTCTGTGACTGCCCGCTTAACCATTGGAATAAGGGAGGTACCACCAATTAGGACGACTTCATCAATCTCATCTGGATTCCAATTTGAGGTGTCGAGCAACCTCGCTAGTACTGCTTGCATTTTATCAATCAGTGGTTGCCATCTGCGTTCAACCCACTCCCTGTCGAGCAAGAGGTCTATGTTGACTAGTTTTCCATGCTCTATGTACGCATCGCTCATCCCAAGCCGAGCTTGTTGTTCTCTTGATAGAATTCGTTTTGCAGACTCACATCGAATGAGAAGTTCTTGCCAACGCGCGATATCTTTTTGAATGGAGTAACCACATCGTCTGTGTATCGCACTCGCAATTTCCTCGGCCATGATGAGATCGAAGTCATTGCCTCCCAAGCTGCTATTGCCATGGCATGCCACAGGGATGAATTCGAGACCTTGTTGTTCGATCAAGGTGGCGTCAAAGGTGCCACCGCCAAAGTCGCATACCGCTATCCGACGGTTGCAGGACTTGCCGTGCATGCCAAGCGAGAGCGCGCCGGCAATGGGCTCGGGAATGACCTGTACAAGTTTGAGATGGGCCAACTTGGCTGCCTGGCGCAGTGACAAGAGGAAGGCAGGTGAAGCTTCCGCGGGGACGGCAATGACAGCCTGTCCGATTCTTCGGCCAAATCGCCTCTCTGCAAGTTCGCGCAGGTAGGTAAGTATGGTGGCGGCTACTTGTTCGCAGGCAAAGCGTTGGCGATTGATATTGAGCACGGCCAATCCGTTTTGGCCAGCTTCGATACGGTAGCCGACTCCAGCATCAAGCAAGCGTACTTCTCGATCGTCAAACGGTTTCCCTAAGATCCTTTTTATTGAATGCACCGTCGTGTGTGGAGCGCTCGGCATTATCGAACGAGCTTGCACTCCGACAATGGCCGGACCTCGCTTGGGATAGTGAACGATGGAGGGAATCATCGAGTCACCCCGATCAAGGACCCATTCTATTTTTTGGTTGATAAGCGCTGCTGCGGAGGAATAGGAGGTGCCAAAGTCGATACCCAATATGATTTCTGCGTTCTTAGCCACAATACTACCAACCCATAAATCGGTATGAAGGCAGAAAACTAAAGCGGGCGGCCGCTATCAAGATCGTCAATCTAGACGTTGCGATCGCCAAGAGTCACGACACGGGCTAGCGACTTGCGAATAATTGCAAGAGCTTAAGGCCGGCACTACCATTGCATTGACTGAGCCCATTGTGAACTCATGGAATTCAGTGAAGGCCGGCCTCGTGATGGTTGCAGTGCTAGTGGTCCTCGGCTTGTCCGCAGGAAGGGCGATGGCCGAAGAGCTACCACCATTGGCGATGGCCGAGGCGCGCATTGGCCAAGGGCTGGCGCTCGGCGGTGGATCTGGTGAATCGACCTGGCGCTTTTCTCCTCTGAGTATTAGCGCGCTGGCTTCGCTGGCCATTCAAACACAGCCCCAAGTTTCTGTATTTGGCGGTTTGGTTTTTGAAGGTGGCAATCGAGCCGGCATTGGAGCAACGCTGGGAATTCGCTTGAATCCGCGAGCGGGCAAGACCCGAGTCTCTGCCTCAGGAATCGTCATGGGGGCTCCCTTCGTTGCTTATGGCGCAAGCGTCGGTCTGGGGCGTTGCCACGGTGTTTCGGGCGGAATGGGAATTTGTACGGACATTGAGGCTACGGTATTTGCGCTGGGTTCTGACGTGCCCGATGGACGTATTGCGACACAAGTACAGGCAGTATTGGGGATTGCTATCGATGTCATGTAGAGAACTATTGCTGCTGCCTATTGTCTTGATACTGGCCAGCTCTTGTATGAGTGAGTTTTGTACGAGACACAGTGATTGTCCTCCTGCGGCACAATGCGGTGCCGCTGGCGTTTGTATTGAGAATATTGTTGGCGCGATCGATGCCAGTTCGGACGGGAACTCATCTACTTCGGACGCAGCGAGTGCCGACGCACCATCCGCATTTGACGCCGGTGCACTGACAGACGCACCATCCGCATTTGACGCAAGTGCGCGCCCCGACGGCGGAACTCATTTACTCGACGCTGGCTTGAGTCCACCTGTGGATGCAGGTCCCATGTCACCTGATGCTGGTTCTTTTGGCGGTGGAGTCGTGAGCCCACCTGCACCTACCGACTGGACACAGGACCCCCATACAGGAGACGGACAAGTGACCGAAGAACTAGATGCCGGGCTAGCTCCTTAGGAACCGGAAACCAACTACAAGAAGAATGAAACACAGTGGCGTTTAAAAGCAAATTTTCCAAAAAACGAGATGGCGAAGTCGCTGAGAAGCGCAAAGTGTCCGTCGACGGTGTGCTCAGCAAAGTTGATAACTTGCCGACGTTGCCTTTAGTGGCGATGAAAGTGGGAGAGATGGTCGCCAACCCGGACGTCTCCGCGATGGAAATTTCAAAAACCATGGCTGAAGATCCGAGCCTGTCTGCCAAGGTCTTGAAGCTAGTCAACTCGCCCTACTATGCGATACCCGGCGGAGTTAACGATGTCCAGCGAGCGATTTCATTTATTGGATTCAATACCCTGCATCAGCTGGTCCTCAGCGTGTCTGTTCTCGATGTTCTCAAAACTCCCAAAGGGAGTCGCTTTGATGCCAAAGGGCTGTGGACACACTCTCTTGCGGTAGGATCGTGCGCCGAGGTAATCGCAGAGCACATTAAGTTTTCCCAAGCGGGGGCCTGCTTTACGGCGGGACTGCTACATGATGTGGGCAAGATTGCGCTGGCAAAAGCAGTGCCAGAACTTTTCGGAGTTGCGCTAGACGATGCGGCCCAAAACGGAAAGTGTATGTCCGACGCAGAGAAAGATGCAGGCTTACCCTCGCATGATAAGGTGGGTAGTCGCTTGGCTCGAAAATGGAAGTTTCCTCAAGAGTTGGCAATGCCAATTGAGCATCACCACAGCAATCACAGAGAGTCTGTGCGCCGAAGCCTCTCGTCTTCGATTGTTACCTTGGTAGACATCGTTTCAGTCGCCGATGAGTTAGCCAGAGGGTTTCACTTAGGGGATAGCGGTTCTCCTGCGCCAGATAGCAAGGATTTTGAAGCCCTGGAACGGGTTGGGATTTCCGCCAATGCTGTCGATACAATTTATACCGAGCTAATGCGAAAACTCGAGAAGTCCTCGAGCTTCTTAAAGCTTGTAGACGCCGCGTAAGAACGGCTTCCTATAGGCCAGTGCTTGCTATCCACAGACGAGCGTTGCCACTTGCGAGGTATTCTATCGTATCGCGGCTGCAATATGCTGCCTGTCCGGGGCCAAGTTCAAGGGTGTCGTGGCCGCAGTCGATCTTTGCAGTTCCGCCGATACTAAGAAGTAGTTGATCGCTTTGTGGCGAGATTTTGATGGTCTTGTCCGGGGCTAGATCGGAGTAGCACAGGCTGAAGTCGGTTGCCGGAGTTCGATAGTAGTGTAGCCCTTGCTCGGGACTTTTCTCAGGCCTGAGCACCTGTAGCGGCAGGCTTTGAAATGCAAGAACATCTGAGAGTTCACTTGGATCGACATGCTTAGGGGTGAGTCCACCGCGCAATACGTTGTCCGAACTCGCCATCAGTTCGAGCCCGGTTCCGCTCAAATAGGCGTGTAGTTCTCCCGGTCCAAGAAAGAGCGCATCCCCTGGCTGTAGCCGTACCAACTCCAAAAAGAGCGCAGCGCAAGCACCAATATCACCCGGGTAGAGCGATAGCAATTCTCGTGTCCATCTCGCCTCGTCCGGTGGCAAGCTTGCGAGCCCTGCTGCTAACTCTCCGAGAAGAGTACTTCGGGTAGCTTCACCCAAGGCCAAGAGGCCAGTGAAAAAGCTCTGTAGGCCCGATGAGTGCAGCTCCTGCAAGAGTGGTACGGCGGTGGAGACCCCCGCTCGGCCAAAGAGCGCGATGATGTCCTCGGGCTTGCGAAACCCTTTTAGAGCCCAAAACTCGCTCAGCGCTACGATAAGTTCGGGCTTGTGATTGCGGTCTCGATAATTTCGATTCTTTGCATCAATCGCAATCCCGGCTCTTTCCTCTTTGGCAAACCCGGCCTCCGCCTGTGCTTTGTCCGGGTGGCATTGAATCGATAGCGCATTCTCCGCTGCTAGTATCTTGAACAAGAAAGGCAGTGGAGAGTCTCCTCGTTCCTGAAGAAATGCAGCGAGACTTTGCCCACTGTGCAGGCTGCTGCTGGCCTTGGGGTGGGCACCAATCCACATTTCTGCCCAAGGAGTGTTGTCGGAGTTTGTCTGGCCGGTGATGTGCGGAATGCTAGACGTCGATCCCCAGGCGTAGTGTTGAATCGGGCAGTGCAGGGGATGGATAGACACTGGATGTCCTCGCTAGTCTTGTCCGGGGCAACCAGGCAGTGCTTTGGCTGGCATGTGCCAGTCGATCCCAAGAAGTGATGCAATGGTAGAAGCCACTCGGTTTTGCGGCAATACCTTGCGATTGTGAACCGCTGTCACGCCTGTGCCGAATGCGAGCAATGGAACTTCTCGGTCCTCCAGCCAGGGTGTGCCATGGCCAGTACCATCGTCGTCGCAACTGGATGAAGCCACATAGCCTTGAGCGGGCACAACATAGAGTGCGACACGGCTAGCCGATACGGTGTTGGTAACGGCCTGACGAATAGACCCTGGTTCTGCCTTCCAAGACCTGGCCAGAACCGGTGGATAAATCCCCTCGATTCTTTCGTTCTCTGTCGCGTATCGTTGAATTAGAGCTTCGAGCTCTGGTTTCTTCTCGGAGCTGAGCGCGCTTTTGCTGAGGTAGAGGTAGGGCTGAATAAAGGTCTGAATCCAGTCGCCCTCGCCCAGCTCTTTGTCCGCCAAGGCTTCGAGTTCGGACACGATTTCTTGTCCACCCATTCGTCCGCCAGGCAAGCCGCGGGCGATGATTGTCTCGGGCAATGGACTGCCTCCGTGATCGGAAGTAATCACAACCGCAAGCTCGGTGTCCTTGCCGAGTTCGTCTACAAGAACACCTAGCGCTTTGTCCGCCTTGAGAAGAATATCCATGTACTCCCACGAATGGGTGCTGAAGGAATGACCGACATAGTCTGTGCTGGAGACAGAGAGACACAGCAAATCAGTGTGCTCGTCTTTGCCTAACTCATAGCGAGAGGCGAGCTCGCGGGTCATATCCAGCAAATAGTCAACGCTTTGAGGTGTTGCCACAAAGGTTTTCTCTGGTTTTTCTGTGTCTTTTGTATTGTGAGGGAAAGTGATGCCCAGTCCGTACCAGTCGGATTCACCTTTGACCTCGTCCGAGCCTAGGAGTTTTTCGTAGGTTTCTGGGTCAGCAGCCTCCCACAGACCTGTTCGCTGGGAAACTGGATTGGCGGCGTTCCAGTCGCTCAGCCATTTGGGCATAGACTCGGCATAACGAGTCGAAGTGGTGAAGCCTGGCAATCTATGGTCGTACCAAGTGACAAAATTGGGGTTGCTACCACCGGACAAGACTGCAGCGCGAGCCTTAAGTGAAACCGAGACAACTTTCGACTTCGGATCAAGTTTGCGCAACGTGTCGCCTACTGTCGGTTTGAGCAGCCTAAAGGGGCTTGCAAACGCACCTTCCACTCCAAAAACGGCACTCTTTTGGTCGTCTACAATCCGGATGCGGGCTCCAACCTCGTAGCTGTAGAGATCGTTGCTGTCAATCCCATGAACAGCGGGCATCTCCCCGGTAAAAATTGACGCGTGTCCGGGCGCTGTGTTGGTTCCTGCGTAGCCGTAGCGTACTCGCTCATGATACATGCCTCCTTCGATTGCCCGTCTGAGTGCACCGTCTTTGGGCAAGTAGGAGGCGTACCTAAGAATTGCCGACGAAGGCATCTGGTCCAATACGATAACCAATACTAGCTTGGCGCGAGTCGTACCAGCTTGGTCCTTGCTCTCGACTGTAGGAGTCGATTCGTTCGCGCTTGGGTTTGAGCACGCTGTGAGGAGAGCGAGGGCGGGCCAGAAGGTATAGCGGAACATCGGCCGTATGCTATCAAAGAATCTCGATGTCCTCCGCGTAACTAGACCTAGCAGCCCGTGGTGAAAGTCGGCCCCCGCCGAAACCGGCGCTTTTCCGCCA
>JAESTW010000096.1 GCA_016763395.1 Kofleriaceae bacterium | reverse complement strand
TAGGCCCTTTTGCGGGAGATGATGATTCAGAAGAAGTCTGGGACTTAACTCTGTTGAAACGCTGCCAGTGAGCCAACACCGCTTTGGGCTTGACGCTACATTGCAGCGAGCTTCTTGCGCATCTTGCCCAAGAGTGCGTCGAAGCCGGACTTGGCGATGATTTTGTTGAACATCGCTCGGTAGTTTTCCACCAGACCAACGCCGTCGGTCATGATGTCGAAGGTACGCAAGCTCTTGCCTGACTTTCGCAAGAGGTAGTCTACCTCGATGGTGAGCGGACGGCCTTTGCGCTTCGCCTTAATGACGGTTTTAACCAGTAGGAATTTTCCCTTGGGAGATTCTCCCAGGTACTCAACTTTGTATTTCACGTTGGAGCGCAACCCCTTGACGTAGTTTGTCTCGATGAGGTCGGTGAGCAGCTGCGTGAATTCGGCCTGCTGAGCGGCGGAGAGCGTGGCCCAGTGGTCTTTGAGAGCGCGCTTGCCGAGTTCTTCAATGTCGAGGAAGTTTCCCAGCTTTGCCCGAGCTTGTTCAACCAGCTTCTTCTCCGCTGCTGGTGTTGTCGCTTTGGAGCCGAGCATGGCCGAGAGCTTGTCGTTGGCACCGCGTACGGTCTTTGTGCCAGGACCTTCCGCATGTGCGGAGCTTGCACTGGCAAAGACAAAGAACAGGAGTGTGGCGAGAGCGAGAGTGAAGTTGCGAATTGACATGATTTCCTAGTTACCTGACGTAGTTATCGGCCCTGAATTCAACACAATATGGACCAAATGGGAAATTGCTGAGTGCGCCGCAGCTCTGGCCGATCTCACAGCCATATACCTAGCGCATAGAGCAGTATGCCGGCGAATATACCAGCAACTACGTCATCCATCATGACGCCAAAGCCGCCGGTAGCACGCCTGTCGAGCATTCCAATTGGCCCAGGTTTGACCATATCGAAGAAGCGAAAAGCGATGTACGCCAGAATGACCCAAACCGGTTGCCAAGGAACAAAGGCCAAAGCGATTAGGCAACCGACCGTTTCATCGAGCACGATCTCTTGCGGGTCTTTGCTTTCGTTCTTTTTCACGTAGAGATCGCAAATCCAAATTGAAACCACGGTCATCGGGACGAGGACAGCAGTCCACATCCATGGAGAGAAATCTTGCATAAGCCATGCGAGGGGCAGGGCGGCAAAGGCACCCAAACTCCCGGGCCCCTTAGGAGCACTGCCAGCACGAGCGACCGTGACTATCATCGGAACCAAGCTGAGGTCTTCTGCAAACCTTACGAACTTTTCTCTCTTGCCCCAGAGCGCGATAGTCGCCGGCAGCAACACGATTGTCGCGAGCAAGTTCACCGAAAGCCCCAGGAGCGCCAGCCGTGCTATCGAGCCCAGTCCGGGATGCGACACCGCGAGTAAGGCGACAAAGCCCAAGGCAGTTGTGACCAGTGCGCCAACAATGGAGTGTCCGGCCTGGGTTAAGCCTTTGAGCAGGCTACTCTGGTCCGCGACGTGACTGAGCAGGTGCGTACCTCCGTCGACGCCCATGCCCAAGAGGATCGGTAGGATGATGATGTTGAGATAGTTGAACTTGATTCCAACGAGAGGCATAAGGCCAATTGTCACGGCAACCGTCACGACTGCGGGAAAGAGGCAGAGAAGAGCTGTCCGAAGCTGTCCGACCATGAGCCAAAGGGTTAGCAAGATTACGATGACTGCAATACCAATGCTGCGCGGTGCCTCACGAAATACGCTGTCGAGCACATCGGCCAAGATCATCGCTTCTCCGGTGGCAGAGAGCGTCTTAGCCCCTTCTCCACTTGTCACTGGAACGTTGCTGAGTTCGCTTGCCAGGCCTTGGATTTTGGCGCCGTCCGTCAGTGAAATTCCCGGGAAGATAAGTACGAAATCCCCTGATCCGCCTGCAGCGTGAAACGAGCGCCGGACAGAATCGGGCAGGTCTGCATAGGCAAAAGGTTTCGCCGCGCTCATGCGCCTTAAATCAGCTAGGTCTTGTTTCTCGTCATCTTCCAGCGACTCTGGATCGATAAGCGCAACCGTCTCAGCAAGCTTGGCGAGTATCTCAGCCTTGGCCTCTTGACCCTTTGGAACAATGTCCGAGCCTGTGGTGACTCGATCGATACCAGAGCGCTCGCCGGTCTCTTTGCGTTTGCGCAGCGCTTCTGCCGCCAGTCTGGCCTCTTGGGCATTCTGACTCATCAATATCAATGGAGTCTGCGAATGTCCGAGAAGCTCGTTGACCTCTCTGTCGAGCTGATACGAACGTAAATCCTGGCTCTCTAGGGATGCAAAATCGTAGTCGAACTGGTTTGCGGAACTCCAGACTAGTGCTGCGAAGATTCCCCAGGTACACATCCAGAAGGGCCAAGGCGACCAGTTTAGGATTGCGCTAGCATAAGGAAAACGCGGAGCAGAACTACTTGTCCGGTTCGATACAATGCGGTCTCGCACGCGCAAGAGCACGGGCAGGCACATGAGATAGGAAAGCAAGACCAAGAAAAGCCCGCTGCTGGAGAGAATGCCGAACTCGCGAAATACCCGGAAGTCGGAAATACTCAAGCTTGCAAAGCCAGCCACGGTTGTGAAGGTGGCAATGGCCGCTGCCTTGCCCGACTGTGCGAAAGCCTTGCGAACAGCTTCTTCCGAGCCCAATGAGCGCTCTTGCTCAGCCCTATCCAGAACGTGAATGCCTATGTCGATGCCAACCCCCAAGAGGATGGCGCCGATAAATGCAGTGAGAATATTAAGACTGCCGAGAGTCCAGCCGGCTAGGCCATAGGTCCAAATAAGACCAACAAGCAGCGGAGTGACTACGAGAATTACAGAACTTATCCTACGAAAATGTAGGCCGAGATAGGCCAGCATGAGTATCAGTGCAATAAGTGTTGCCGTCCGTAGATCGTCTTGAACGACCCCTTGCATGTCGATTCGCTTTTTGTAGCGGCCACTGAGCTCCACTGTCATTTTGGCGTCAAATTCATCGAGGACAATAGTCGCGATCACCGCTTCCACATCGCTAACGAGGGCTTTGGAGAAGTCCAAATCGGACGCCAGCTTTGTCGGCTTTACGAAAAGTACCAAGCGCTTTTTGTCTTTGCCCATGAAGTAGGCTTCGATCTCGTCTTCGCCAGAGCCTGCGCGCTTCTTGTATTTTTCGCGTATGTCGTCAAACTCCAGCTCGGGTGGGCCTTCGTCCTCATCTAGATCGATAAACAGAGGATTGGCCTGCAATCGCTCGTAGAGCTCTCTGGCGGCAAAGCGCTTGTGCACCTCTTGCAAGTCTTCTAAGTCCATGTAGAAGAGGGCGCGGTCTTCGAAGAATTCAACCGGACGCTTGTGGTCGACGTAGCGAACCTTGGCAAGCGCGGCCAAGGCTGTGGCCAGGCGGTCCGAGTAGCGTTTCATCGCGTCTTCATCTTCGCCGGTGCAAACGACCGTTAGATGTCCGATGCCTCCAACGTCGGTGCGGAGTTTGTCCAGATTGACAACGCTGCCGTAGTCGGCGGGAAGTAGCTCTGTCAGATCGGGATTGATCTTGAGTCGCCGAGCACCCAGTCCGAGCCCTACGGTGATTATAGAGACAATGAAGAGGGTGATAACCGGATGGCGATAGGCGGCACTCGCCCAGTTAGAAAGTAGCCGGCCCAAGCGATCGGTCGCTTTAGTCGTGTTAAGGTCCATCTACCGGGCTTCACAGAGCGCAAGAGAAGAGAACGTGACATCAAGCAAATCGCCATCCCAGGCGAGAAAACACTGGCGACGGTTTCTGATCGCGTTGGGATTGGGTGGCATCATAGCGTTACTGGCAATCGCCTATAACGAAGAAAACGCTGGCTTGGCAATATTGGGCGCGTACTGCATTCCGACGAACTCGATTTTGCCATTGCCCCATGAGCCGGGATTGTTGTTCTTTGCGAACTACTACGATCCCCTGTGGATTGCCATTGCGGCGACTATTGCCTCGGGCATTGCCGCATTCGTCGACTATGCCACCGTACAAGGGGCTATGCGCTTTGCCAGCGTCCGGCGTGCTCGTGATGGCAAGTGGTTCCGCTGGGCAGCCAAGTCTTTTATGAAGCAACCCTTTGCAACGGTATGGCTCTTTGCCATCAGTCCGTTGCCAGTTTCTGTAGTTCGAATACTTGCTCCAGCCGCGGGATACAACGTCTGGAGATATGTTGCTGCTATGATGTTGGGACGATTGCCGCGCTTCTACTTGTTCGCTTGGATCGGACACGTCTTCCCTATTCCAGGCTGGGTCCTTCTCGTTGCGGTAGCTGCGCCCATTCTCATGCTGATATTTGCGAGCACCGCGTCCGACGCTGGCTCTGAAGAGCGAGACTCTGAAGAGCGAGATGTAGATGTGTAGGATGCACAAGCGAGGGCTGGAGTAGAAGCAGGGGTCTTCTCTCGTGGGATGTCCTGAGAATCTTTCTCAGCTTGGTCGAGAAGCTTAATTCCGGCAGCCAGTTGTTGAATAGCGGTGACATTGGTCATTAGAGCCAAGAAGCCGATTCCGGCAATGGCCAACTGGTACATAGGGCCAGTTGTGGGGGATAAATACTCAAGAATTGGGCTGAGACATAGTGTTGCGCCAAGTGTGGCAATGCGTTCAGGCCGTTGCAAAAGTCCAACGCGACCCACATCGACGCCCAGGTCACCACAGCGGGACCGGATATAAGAAACTAGCTGTGAGCCGAGAGCGGCAGCGAGGACTAAGAGAAGCACCCAGTTGTCTCGGTAGAACCAAGACAGTCCCATGAAGACAGCACCTTCTGCAAAGCGATCAAATACCGAGTCGAGCAGGGCACCACTAGGTGAGGAGTTATTGGTAGATCGAGCGACCCGACCGTCGATGTAATCGAGAAAACCGGAGCTGAGGAAAAGCCAGCCACCGAGACTGAAGTGTCCGAGTCCAAGGGCTACACCAGAGCCAGCCGAAAGCAGCAGCGCAAGGGTTGTCACCCCGTTGGCCGGAAGTTTACTCGCGAGAACAACTCGCAAGAGTGGCGACATGAGCCATACGAAAAAGTCTCGGAGGAAAGCACCGAGCATTATCGACGAGCCACGTGCCTGCATCTCCTTGTCCGCAATGCCCGCCATTTTTGTTCGGGCTAAATACACGAAGAACCCGCCTACAAAGAGTAGTACGAGTGCAGATGGAGGAGCGAGTAACATCCATAGCTCATCCCCTCCCGCTCCAATATTTGGATTCGACATAGTACGGACCATACGCCAATTGATCGGCGAAATTACAGAACTTGTGGAATTTTGCTATCCCCGGCTACGAAAAAGTAAAGGAGAGTGGAAATACCTGGCAAAGAGCAACTTTTTCTGGCAAAGAGGCATCCAAAGGGAAGCTTGTTCCGCAGTCGTGCTTAGCTTGTTCCGTAGTTGTACTTATGGTACGGCTCCGTGTAATTCGTAGGGTAATTCTTGGGTAACCAAGCATCGATTATGGTGCAGAAGCTAGTCAATTGCGAAGCAATACAGCCGTCCAGCCCCGGCATTGCCGGCCAATGAGGCTTGATCGCAAGAGCCGCTGTGTTGGCTGTTCCAGCTCTCTTTGCTGTTATTGACCGGAATATCCGCATGTCCAACCTGTGCTTGGCTATTTACGCCGCCATTGGTCCAATTGTCGCAAGTTTGAGAAGCGTCCGATACGTTGCCATCGGTGCCGGTACCGGTGAGAATATCGTGTTCAGACGAGGGGATCAGATCTCCGTGTTCGGAGAAAATGACGTCGATCTTGAGCCCGTTAGCATGTAGATTGGCGACTGTGCTAGCAACGATGTCGCCTTGTTGATTGCGCCATGGCCCTGTGCCAATTCGGTCCCGTGCGTGCTCGGCCGGCCCTGGCCCAACAGAGCCAGTTGAGAGGTAGGCATGCCAAGTTCGCGAGCCACCGCCAGCCGAATTAGCCAAGTTCTGGCATTTTGCATCTGCCCCCGAAAGCCCACCTAGGTCGCCGCCGCTAGCACCACTGCCAGTACTTGTTACAAAGAAACTCATCGCCAAATTGGGCGTTGCGTCCGGCCCAATTCGAGCATCTGCACGGGCGGCGTCGGCCAAGGATGAAGCATCAGTATTATTCGCAGCATCGGCGAGCGTGGCACCGTCGGACGGCGCTGCACCACTGTCGAGTTTTTGGGTGTCATCACTGTCACAGCCAACCAAGGCGAGCAGCAGAGATACAAATACTAATTGGGTTGCCATGCGACATTTTACCGCGCCTTGGCGGGACTTACCAAGTGAGATAAGTCTCAAAATTCACCTTTTTTCCTCGAAATTTTCACGCCAATTGGGGAATTCGCCTGGTTGTTTTTACGCGAGCCCTACTGGCTGCACTCTGTTGCGAATTTGTCACCAGGATGTACACTCGCAAGTATGCAGTACTCGTTTTCGAACTACTCTTTGTCCATCTCTTTGATTCTCGGAACTGCGTTGAGCTTCTCATGTTCAGGGACACGAGACATAGCAACGAACAGCCCCACGTCTGAACCGGGTGACGCTGTGGCGACGGACAACTCGTCCGGTTCGAGTGATACAGCTACCGCTTCAACCCCTGACCCCAATCGCAAAGCGAGATATCGGAAATCGGGCTCAAAAGTCGTTGTTGGAGACAAAGCACTGGATTTGTCCGGTGCGATTGACGACAATGGCAATCCGGTCAGCTTAGAGAGTTACCAGGCGCCCGTGCTGGTACTTACTTTTGGGGCAAGCTGGTGCGCACCTTGTAAAAAGGAGATTCCAGCGCTAGATAAAATCGCGCAGGGCTTTGACTCTTCGAAGGTTGATTTCGTGGCGGTGAATATTGATACCAGCGTTAAGTCTGGCACAAAATTTATGAACAGCTTCGGACTGACTCGTGTCCGCTCCGTGTTTGACCCCAAGAACAAGAGTGTTCGCCGCTATGACCCGCCAACGATGCCGAGTGTATTTATAGTGCGAGAAGGTATCGTAAAACACGTTCATGCAGGGTTTCGCAGTGGCGATGCTGACAAGTTTAAGAAACTGATTGATGGCTTGGTGCAATAATTGTGCGAATTGGGGCACAGCCAGTAGCAAGGATGTAGGCGCGGCATTTTGCCTCACACGAGTTCCGGCGAAGTGAGATACGATGCCGTCTCGCGAGGCACCCAATTTACGTGTCTCTAGCTTCAATTTGTTTACTATCTACGAGAATCGCATCAAAATGAAAATCGCCCCCATGAAGACCTTCCCAATGAAAACCACAATACTAGGATTTGCAATGACTGCCGCTTTTACCGGCTGTGGTGACGATGGCGATAATCCAGTGAATGCCGACGCTAGTGTTGCTGTCGACGCAACAGTCGCTGTCGACGCAGCTGCGACCAAGAACGTTTCTATTAACTTTGCCGCAATGGTCGGTGCTGACGCTTTTGCGTGTTCCGAGAATGGGGCTGCAAAAAGCTACACAAACCTAGGTTCCGCCGATTCTACTGCGAGTTTTAAGGACTTTCGCTTCTACGTTTCGAACGTCCGGCTCATCGACGCCAACAGCAATGAGGTTGCAGTAACTCTAGACCAGACAAACTTCCAATTTGAGGATGTTGTGCTTCTGGACCTCGAGGACGGAACCGGCGGATGTGTTGATCTCGGAAATACTCCGATGAATACCTCGGTTGTCGGACAGGTTCCCGCGGGAACCTACACAGGATTGGCCTTTGATTTGGCCGTTCCTTTTGACAAAAATCACTTGGAAGCATCATCCGTTTCAACACCGCCACCGCTGAATATCATGGGGCTTTTCTGGAACTGGCAAATCGGTCACAAGTACGGTCGTGTTGATCTAGTTGTGGACGGCGCTGCCGGTTGGAACGTGCACCTCGGTAGTACCGGCTGTGTATCGAACGGCACTGCAGAAGCTCCGATGGTAACTTGCGGAAAACCCAACGTCGCCAAAATCGCGATCAGTAACTTCGACCCGGACAGTGATACGGTCGCAATTGATATTGCAGCACTGCTGGTAGACTCGGACTTGACCGCAAACGCCGGTGGACCTCCTGGCTGTCAGTCATTCCCTCTCGATGTTGATGATTGCACGCCAATGTATCCAAACCTCGGACTGAGCTTTGAAACTGGTGAGTGTGTAGACAATTGTGTCGGCCAAACCATGTTCAAGAAAATGAATTGAAATGAGAACTAGTCTCGTATTGTCCCTAGGAGTATTGGCAGCCTCTGTATGCGGTGATGGCGGAGGCTCGTCCTCTCTTGATGCAGCGGTCGTCGAAGTCGATGCCACTCTTGCTGTTGATGCAGCGGTGGGGGAAGTCTGGAATTGGAATCTTCCACCGGATATTCCAGCGCCTCAAGTTCCAGCGGACAATCCGATGACTCAGGCCAAGGTCGATCTTGGTCGTCATATATTCTATGACAAAAGACTGTCCGGCAATGGCACTCAAGCATGTTCCGGATGCCACTTTCAAGAACGTGGATTTGCCGAAGACCGCGTTCTCTCACTCGGTTCTACCGGCGACACTGTTCCTCGGAATTCACCGGGGTTGCAAAATGTTGCGTACAACTCCACCCTAACCTGGCTCAATCCCAACTTCTTTACGCTAGAATCTCAGATGCCAAATCCGATATTTGGCGAGTTTCCGGTTGAGCTTGGTGCAACAGGTAACGAAGAAGCCATTCTCGAGCGTTTTCGTACGGACAAAACCTATCAGCTGCTTTTTGCCGACGCCTTCCCCGAGATCGCCGATCCCTATAAGTTCGACTACATCATCAAGGCAACAGCGTCGTTCTTACGCTCTATGGTGTCCTTTCAGTCTGCCTTTGATCGAGAGATATACTGGGGAGAAGAGGGAGCCTTGTCCGCAGAAGCAAAACGCGGTTTTGAGTTGTCTCAAACAGAGCGCTTCGACTGCTTTCACTGCCATGCAGGATTTCAGTTCGCGCTGGGCACATCCCATATCAACACGGCTTTTGTCGAACGCGGCTACTTCAATACCGGGCTCTACAACATTGGTGGCAGTGGCGATTATCCGCCCGACGGACAAGGTCTCTTTGAATTCACCGGTAACTTTGCCGACAAAGGGAAGTTTCGGGCACAGACCTTTCGGAACATCATGTTAACCGCGCCGTATATGCATGATGGTAGCGTTGCAACGATCGATGATGTAATCGACATCTACGCCCGTGGTGGCCGAAATGTTGCCAATGGTCCCTTTACTGGGGACGGTCGTGAGAGCTTCTTGAAAAATGAGTTTGTCCATGGCTTTGAGATCAACGAAGTCGAACGACTCGAGCTCAAGGCATTTTTTGACAGTCTAACCGATCAAGATTTCATCACCGATCCGAAGTATTCGGATCCCTGGCCAGCGGAGTAGTCGACCGAGACAGCTCGGACGGCCCAAATAGCAACACGAATTCCGATTGTCTCAAAACGATTGTCTCGAGCGTCGTACAAACGGGCAGAAGCTTCAATATACTCATGTAGTATGAGAAGCTTAAATTCGGTATCGTGTTTGCCCCTGATCGCAGCAATTATATCGGGTTGCTCGCCGGTCAAAGGCAATACCGTCGTTGTACCAGTTGCCGCTGCGCCGGAGCCTGCACCTCAGATCTCGCCACTGGACACTCTGAAAAACGCTGACTTTCAAACCCTCAGTGATTTGGCGGCGCCTTGGATACAGCCTGCCAAGGGAGGCTCTGTGTCCGAATCCTTGTCAAATTTGCAAGGTCGTCTTGCCATACTGGAGACGATGAACAACGACAACTCGCTAAAACTCGCGCTGTCGTTGGATATGCTGATGAAGCTCATGGCGCTTGAGGTATCGCTTGAATCGGCGACCTGTGATTCCGATTGCTTGGACTCTAGGATTGCATCCTACCGAATTCTACTACTGTGGAAGGAGCTCTTCGCGTTGAGTATAGGGCAGGGGCTTTTCGACGGAGCGCTGGATGTTCTTGAGATACATCTTCCGCCGGACAAGAAGGAAGAGTTGCGCCAGTTTATATACTCTGTGGCGAGAGTGAGTGAGCAAAATTGGCGCAACCTCTCCGTGTTTCGCGTTCGTATGAAAAGCACCAGCAGCGCAAGAAAGGTGGCGTTGCTAGAGGAGTTGGCACAGGCCGAGAGCCGCCGATCGGAGTACCGTAATGCTGCGGGCTTGTACTCGCTTGCTTTGACTCTTGGTACAAAGGATGAACAGCGAAATCTGCGCAGGCAACTCGCAATCAACTGCTACCGGGAGCTAAATGTCGAATGTGGTGCCCGAGAGCGCAAGGCAGCAGAAAGCCGGACTGCGAAAAATGCCGAGCAAGATGTGGATCAGTCGGACAGCGACTATCTGACGCTTCTAGAGAAGGTGCAAACTGCGGCCTCGCGTATCTCACGCAACGACACTTCCACTGTGGAAGCACGTTTGCAAAGCGGATACGACTATATCGACTTGTCACGGTATTCGGACGCAAACAAGATTTTCCGAGAGCTGGAGAAGGAGTCGCCCCGTGATGCCAGGCCGATTGTCGGATTGGCTTCGGTGATAATTGATGACGGCTTTCGCATAGGAAAGGCGCACACCTTACTATTGCAGGCACGCGGTTTCACGCACCGAGAGGTGGGCTACTATGAGTTGCGAATTGGGACATGGTTTGAAGGTTTTAAGATCCTCGAAATGGGAAATAGCTCAAAATCACCAGAGCCGGTCTTGCAGTATCTCTCCCAGCAACTCGCTGAACTTGAGGAGGCGATAGAAGAATACGCGAAGCTGGAACCGGACAAAGGGCAGGCTCTGCGCCAAGCGATGTCTATCGGAGAAGTCTTGATTCAGCTGCAACTCGGGACAAAGCAGCAGGAAGACTTAAGGAAAGCAATCGACCTAGGCATCCCCGCAGTCAGTCAATTGGTACTGAAACAGGGGCCATCACTCTATTTGCGGCGATTGCAGCTTGTGTTGTCCCGATTCGACCTAGACGGGAAGCGCGCTCTGGCCAGCGTTGGCGCAAGCGAAGCAATAGCGGAACTCTCGGACATGTATTTGCAGCTTCGCTTTGCGCTTGTCATGGTACACGATGTCGGTCTCAAGGAATTCGCTAGCGATTCGCAGCAAGGTACATCTTTTGTTGCACGTGACTTGCGAAGTGCTGCCCTCGCAGCTCTCGCACTCGAAAAGAAGGGCATAGAGCTGTGGAAGCAGGTAGAAGTGCTGCTCGAAGATCTCGTTCGAGACGCGCCGGACGAGGACAGTCGCTTTCGCTTAACCAATAATCTGGCGGTTGTACAATTCCGCTTGGGTAAGGTAGGAGACGCCCAGGGAGTTCTTCGATCTATCCTTAAGGACAGAACCAAGATCTCGGTCGCCTCTATCAACGCACTGGCGATGGACAGTAGCGCCGGTGCCAAGGAATTTGCTTCACTGTCCGAGGAAGCGATGTCCGAACTGTGGCCGGGCGCCCGAGTGACAGCTCGTCACTGGATTGCACGAAAAGCAAAGGGGCGCAAGTTGACAGCAAAAGAGAGGGCGGGTTTGGCAGCCAGCGTGTCTCAGAAAATCGGAAAACGAGTATTCGGAGACCGTGGTGTTCTGCTTGAACAAGACTTTCATCTTGGCGTTGGCTATAGTTCAGTGGACAAGCTCGCGTTTGAGCTGGACATGAAAGTTCGCCCCTGGTTGGTACTGCCAGCAAGTGAGTAAGGCCCTGCGAAAAAAAACAGGGCGATATAAGCTAGTTAAGCTAGTCTAATTTTCTGGACCCAAGTCGAGTCCAGCAGAGTTACGAGTTGTTCTTACCACCAAAAAGTAGCGTTGATGTTGTTGGTGAAGAGACCTAAGCTAATCGTGTCAAAGCTGTCTGCGAAGACAATGCCTGCGCCAATTCCGACTCCAAGAGTGAATTGATCCATGAGCGCGTAATCGACGCCCATAATCGCTCCGACACCGAGTGTTAGGGTGTCACCAGCTTCTGAAAAATCGCCGATTGCTAGCCGTACAAGAGGCTCCATGTAGGGGCGAATCTTGCCTTCGCTTGGCTTGTACATACGGTAACCAACGCCAATATCCGTTCCAATGGTCGTAGCCGAATCCATTGGCATCGCTGGATCGGGGCCTTTATTGATGTTGAAACCAAAGGCAATGTCGAGATACGTGTCTGTATCTAGACCCCATAGGAGGCTGGCGCGGCCTGTATCGCCACCTGTTGGAAAGGCAGTAGAAATCGCCATTTGTGGGAAGTCGCCGCCACCGTCGCTGCTTGCAGCTGGCTCAGAAGATGCTGCTGGAGCTGGCTCAGCCGGTATATCCATGGAATCCGAATCGTCCGCAAACGGGTCTTCTTCCTGTGCGAAGGCAGTTCCGACAAATCCAGTGGTGATGAGGGCGGTCAGTGCTAGTGTGCTGAGTTTTGTAGTCATTTGTCCCATACTCCACCGTCCTTCCCGACGGGGCAACTTTTTACTCACCTTTGCCTACACTGGAGCCGGACCACGAGGAGCGAGTTCGATTGTCTGTCACCAGGGGCAGATTTACTGGCATCGCCAGACTAGAGTGGGAGACATGCTCCAGAAAGAAGTAAGGTAGATATGCATTCCGGTAGGACATACGGCTTGGTCGAGACCATTCAGTGGAGTAGTCGAGACATTTTTACATTTATGGCGATTGCGGCCGTTCCCACGACTTTGCATGCAGTTTTTGATATCACATGGGTCTCATTACCCTGGCTGCCCATTGCCCTAATCGGCACCGCCGTCGCATTTCTCATCGGGTTCAAAAACAACGCTTCCTACGACCGTATGTGGGAGGCCCGAAAAATATGGGGCGCCATCGTCAATCGAAGTCGTTCTTGGGGGTTACTTACTCGAGACTTTGTCAACAACGACCATGCACTCGAACCTCTGAGTGACGAAGCGTTGCGCGAGATTCATCAGCGGCTGATCTATCGGCATTTTGCCTGGCTCGCTGCACTTCGCCATCAACTTAGGGTCCCGAAGGTGTGGGAAATGGCTAGCCGTCCCCAACATCAGGCGTGGGCGGAGCGGGTTCATCCCCATATGGAGCGACCCCACGAAATTGAGGACGCGATTCGTCCCTATATATCGGAGCAAGAGCACCGCTATATCATCAGCAAAACGAACTTTGCCACCCAGTTGATTAGCAACCAATCTCGAGACATCAAGGAGCTGAAGCAAAAGGGGCTGATTGAAGATTTTCGGCACATGGAAATGCAAGCCATGCTCACCGAAATGTACACCCAGCAAGGTAAGTGCGAGCGTATTAAGAACTTTCCTTTTCCCCGTCAGTACGCCACCATTAACCTGTTCTGCGTGTGGCTCTTTGTGCTTTTGGTGCCGTTTGGACTGGTTAAAGAGTTTGCGAAGGGTGGGGATGTCTTGGTTTGGGCAACCATTCCCTTTAATGCCATGGTCTGTTGGGTGTTCGTCATAATGGAGAAGATCGGCGAGATTAGTCAAGATCCCTTTCAGAACGGCGCCAATGACATTCCCATGACCACGATGTCCCATGGCATCGAAGTGGACCTGCGGGAGATGCTTGACGAGACAGAGATGCCCGAAGCCATCGTTGTGCAAAACAACATCGTGCTCTAGAGGAATCAAGCTCGATAGTTAGAAAATTCGCCGTCAGCGCTTGGTCAACTCAGGTTGCAGAGACCAGATCTTCGATCCGATTACAGACACGCTGAAGAGCAAACTCATCGGAGTAGCAAACCGCAATGGGGCATGTTCCTTCATCGCCTTCGGACAGCATGAAGAAGAGCATGGTGGTGAGATCTTCGATGCCACCGTCCTCATGGGTAATAATAGCAAATGGGACGACGTCCTCTTTCCACTCTTCACCATCGAAGAGTTTGGGTTGCCCACAGAGGTAGTCCTCGTAGCCCTCCAGTATTTCTTCGCGCAGTGTGTCGGGATCTTCGGCAAGTAGAAACCACGGACAGTCGTCGCTGAGTTGATCTAGCGTTAGCCCGCTGATATTGATCAACGTGGGCTCCTGAAATTTGGGTAAAACCATTTTGAGTGCATCGTCTAGAGAAATAGGCATGCGCCCCATATACGATAGCTTGGTTTCGCGTGACAAGGGCTCGCAGACCTTTGCTGTCCGTTT
>JAESTW010000095.1 GCA_016763395.1 Kofleriaceae bacterium | reverse complement strand
TTGCTCGTCGGTACCATAATTTTCAGGCCGCTCTCCACCACTGTCAGTACGTAGATCGAAAACTCAGTGCCGCTAATCTTACGAGTCTCTAGAGATGTTAACTCTGCTACCCCATGTACCGGGTAATACACCTTTGTTCCTACGTTAAACTCTTGTTCTTCCATGTACCATAATCCTTATGAATTCAATTCACCACCACTGATCCGAACAAACAAGCACAGCGACCAGTATCAATTACATTAGCAGTGAAGATGATTGTTGTCAAATTTATGCTGATCTAAGCTATTGAAACCATTTACATTCCTGGCTACCACGCGTGTGGTGGCGCACATTGCATATCAAGTTGAGCCTGCTGTGGCCGATATTAGCGGCAGTCTGCGGGGCAAAATGATTACTGTGCTGTAGGCTGCGCTCATGAAAACGGTCGTGATATTTAGCGGGGGTTTGGATTCCACAACGATGCTCTATGCACTCCGGGACCAAGGCCACGAGCTTAGGTGCATCGGTTTCGATTACGGCCAGCGCCATCGTATCGAGCTACAGGCCGCTGAATCCATCGCGAAAACCGCGGGTGTTCCGTATCAGGGAATCGACTTGAGCGCGCTCGGCCCAGTAATAGCCGGACAAAGCTCACAGGTGAACCCCGACGTAGAAGTTCCAGACGGTCACTACAACGAAGAATCGATGAAAGCGACCGTGGTTCCCAATCGCAACATGATCATGCTCTCGGTTGCGGTCGCTCATGCAATTTCGGTGGACTTCGACGCTGTAGCGTACGGCGCCCACGCTGGTGATCACACGATTTATCCTGACTGCCGAGAGGTCTTTGTCGACGCAATGCGCTCCGTGATCGGCCTATGCGATTGGAAGCAGGTCGAACTTCTAACTCCGTACCTGCATAAGAATAAATCCGAGATTGTACTCGAGGGCGCCAAACTTGAGGTTCCTTTTGGCGAAACCTGGAGCTGCTACAAAGGAGGCGACATTCAATGCGGAACTTGCGGAACTTGCGTCGAGCGAAAGGAAGCTTTCACCTTGGCAAAAGTCTCCGATCCCACACAGTACCTCGTCTAGCAGACGATACTAGTAACGATTCCGGACAAACGATTCCGGACAATACTTGACTAGTAGCGAAGGACTAGTAACGAAGGAACACAGAGCCCCAAGTTAAGCCTGCCCCAAATGCGAGCATACACACAAGGTCACCGCGTTTGATCTTTCCTTCTTGAAGAGCATCCACCATACACATCGGAATGGAACCAGCAGTGGTATTTCCAAACTTGTGAATCGTGTTGTGAATCTTCTCAGGAGGCAAACCAATGCTCTTGGCGACAAACTCGTTGATTCGCAGGTTCGCCTGGTGGGGAATCACCATGTCTACATCGTCGAGAGTGAGTTTATTCTCCTGCATGCCAGCCATCATCGCTTGTGGCAAACGAGTCACCGCATTCTTGAAGACTTTGCGACCTTCCATCTTCGGAAATACACGACCTTCATCAATGTCTTCGTGACTGATTCGAGGATGATTGGAGCAAGACTCTGCTTCAATCCAAAGAATCTCTGCGTCTTTGCCGTCTGCGTACAAATGCGAAGACATCAAGCCAACATCTGGGTCGTCGGACACGCCCAAAACCGCAACTCCAGCGCCATCGCCAAAGAGCACACCAACATCACGACCTTCTGGTCTTCGGTCGATCCCAGTGGAGTGAATCTCTGCTCCAACAACTAAGATTTTGTCGTACATCCCGGTACGAATAAACTGGTCCGCAATCGACATCGCGTACACAAAGGCGGTGCACTGCTGCCGAATGTCCAAGCATGGGATTGGCTTGGAGAAACCCATCTTTCGCTGGAAGAAAACTCCGGTACCAGGAAAAGCGTGATCTGGCGTCATCGTTGCGTAGATGACCATGTCGATCTCATCTTTGTCGACGCCCGCGTCTTCCAAAGCAGCTTTTGCCGCATGGACCGCTAGATCGGAGTTGGTCTCGCCACCTTCTTCAGCGATCCAACGACGTTCTACAATTCCTGTTCGTTCAACGATCCACTCGTGATTGGTGTCGTACCATTCTTTGAGGTCATCATTGGTTACTACTCGCTCGGGAACGTAAGATCCCATTCCCAAAATTCGAGAGCGCCTGAGTGTTGTAGTCATAATTTTTCCTAGACGTCCAAGTTTCGGACGTTGAGAGCATTAACTTCGATAAATTCGCGCCGAGGCTCAACTAGATCGCCCATTAGGCAGGTAAATATCTTGTCCGCTTCTACGCCATCATCCACTCGAACTTGCAGCAGTGTCCGCTTATCAGGATCCATCGTGGTTTCCCAAAGTTGGTCAGCATTCATCTCGCCCAGACCTTTGTAGCGCTGAATGTAGAGACCTCTTCTGCCGAGAGTATCAATGGCTTTTTCAAGCGCTTCAAAAGTCGATGCTTCAATCACTTCGCCGGACTTTGGTGTCACCGTGAAGGCAGGTCCCATCGTGAGCTTGAGGTCATTGGCGATTTTTAATAGATCGCTGTATTCGGGAGAGCTAACCACTTTTTTGGAGATGACAGTCTCGCGTTTGGAACCACCGCTACCTCGCGGAATTCGAAGCGTGAAACCACCATTGGCTGTGTCTTCGTCGATGTGGACTTTGCACAAGGCCAGTTCGGGCCAGCGTATTGCCAGGAGAGGCCGGAGCTTGTCTTTAACAAATCGCTCCAAGTTCTCTTGGTTTTGCAAATCCATCTCGACAAGACCAAGCTCGGCAAAAGATCCAGAGATACGGCCATCACCATGTCGATCGAGCTCGGCCGACACCTTGCCAAGTCGTTGCACTTTGCGCAGGTAATCAGCCAATTCAGTCCCAGTAAGCTCGCCGCCTTCACCAGAAACAACGGCTTCATCACAGGTGGTTGTGATTAAGTATTCGACCAGCGATTGCTCGTTCTTTAGGTAGAGTTCCTTCTTGCCCTTTTTAACTTTGTAAAGTGGTGGCTGGGCTATGTAGAGATAGCCGCCTTCGACAAGCTCTGGCAGTTGCCGGAAAAAGAAGGTGAGCAAGAGTGTCCGAATGTGAGATCCATCAACATCGGCATCGGTCATGATGATGATGCGGTGGTAACGAAGTTTATCGATGTCTTTCTCGATTCCGATTCCGCAACCGAGTGCGGTGATGAGTGTCGCTATCTCTTGTGACTGCAACATCTTGTCGAAACGCGCTCGTTCGACATTAAGAATTTTTCCGCGAAGAGGTAAAATCGCCTGATACTTCCGCTCCCGGCCCTGCTTAGCAGAACCACCGGCGGACTCGCCTTCCACAATGTAGATTTCACAGAGTTCAGGTTTTTTCTCTTGGCAATCGCTCAGCTTACCGGGAAGCGAGGAGAGTTCCAGTGAACCTTTGCGCTGAACCATCTCTCGAGCTTTTCGTGCCGCCTCTCGAGCTCGGGCTGCAACTGCCGCCTTCATGATAATTTGCTTGGCGTCTTTTGGATTTAGCTCCAAGAAGATCAGCAGATTTTCGGAAAGAATGCTGCTCACAACACCGGCCACCTCTGACGAGACAAGCTTGTCTTTGGGCTGGTTGTTGAATTTTGGATCGGCAACCTTCACCGAGATTACCGCATTGACACCTTCTCGCAGATCTTCCCCGGACAAGCCGCCTTTGACTTCCTTGTTGAGTTTATTATGTCCAGCGTAGGTGTTGAGAGTTCTCGTCAAACCCTGGCGAAAGCCGGTTAGGTGCGTTCCACCGTCTTTGTTTCGAATCGTGTTGGTGAAACAAATGATTTGCTCGTTGTACGAATCGGTCCACTGCATCGCGATTTCGACTTCGATACCGTCTTTGCTATCGAGGAAGGAAATAACCTGCTTGTGGATTACCGTCTTGTTGGTATTGAGATCTTCGATAAAAGAAGTGAGTCCACCTTCGTAGCAAAACTCTTGTGAACGGCCATCTCGCTCGTCTGTAATGGAGATGCGAAGGCCGCGGTTGAGATAGGTCATCTCTCGCAAGCGTCCACAGAGTTGTTCGTAGGAAAACGTAGTAAGCTTGAAAATATTGGGGTCTGGATGGAAAGTCAGAGTGGTTCCGGTTTCCTCGGTCTCGCCTATGGGCTTAAACTCAGTAACCGGCGCGCCCTCAGAATAATCCTGTTGGTATCGTTTGCCACCGCGGCAGATCTCCAAGCGAAGGTGATCACTGAGCGCATTAACAACCGATACACCGACGCCGTGCAGTCCGCCGGACACTTTGTACGTGTCTTGATCGAACTTGCCACCAGCGTGAAGGACTGTCATTACAACTTCGGGTGTTGGTCTGCCCTCTGTTGGATGGATGTCGACGGGAATCCCGCGGCCATTGTCGGAAACACTTACCGAGTTGTCCTTGTGGAGCGTTACTTGAATCTTCGTACAAAATCCGGCCAATGCTTCATCGACCGAGTTGTCTACAACTTCGTGCACCATGTGGTGAAGACCCGAGCCGTCGTCGGTATCTCCGATATACATGCCCGGACGTTTTCGGACAGCCTCTAACCCTTTGAGTACAGTAATACTCGCAGCATTGTACTCACCGGTAGCTACCGGAGAAGAAGAAGGAGAATTTTGCTCTGTATTTGTGGTGTCTTCAGACATGTTTTGGCCGCTTGTAGAAAGCAGATTTTTACCATGCTGGTAGCCACAGAAGGAACCTTTTAGGAGAGCTATATTCTTCGCTTATTTTGCAATTTGAACAGTATCTGGAACGCTTGATTCAGCCTTCAGAAATGCGCGAAAAGACGCCATCCTCAACGCTAAAATCGCACCGCTCTTCACGAAGCAAAACGAAGTCGGGATGAGTCGTGGTGATAAAGCACTGATTCTCTCGTTGGCGCAAAAAATCGAAAAGGTATTCGTTGCGAATTGGGTCGAGTTCCGAGGAAACGTCATCTAGGAGAAGAACCGGCGGATCGTTATGAACCGATGCCAATAGCTGCATTTCAGCGGTTTTCCACGCCAAGATCATTGCTCGCAATTGCCCTTGAGAAGCAAAATTTGCGGCTGGTTGTGATGCCAGTTCAAAATGCAGATTGTCTCGATGCGGCCCTAGAGAGGTCGAACCTCGGGCCAAGTCCATCGCACGATTTTTCTGGTAGCCAAGCTGGTAGCTTTCAATGAGCTCTTCTTCGGTACTGCTGCCCGCCTCAATATCGCCGGCGGGCTGGTAAATCAGCTTGGCGGGCAAACCGGTCCGTGTAATCGATTCAAATCCCTGCTCGAAGAGAGGTCCTATTGCCTTGAGGTAGTCGATTCGCGCGCGAAGCATCTTGGCCGCCAAAGAAGCCAGCTGCGAGTCGTAGACCTCGAGCATCTGTTCTTTCTGGCTCGCGCCCATGTTCTCGGATTTAAGGGTTAGATTGCGATTCTTGAGAACCTTCTCGTAGTCCTGTGCACAGGGCAAAAAATCCGGAGCGAGGTTAAATACCGCTCTATCAAGGAATTTCCGCCGGTCTGAAGGTGATCCACGCGCCACGAGCAGGTCTTCTGGAGCGAAGAGCACAATATTAAATTGGCCAAAATAGCGGGAAATCGGCCTCACCGCTTTGTTGTCGAGACGAACAATGCGGGAGCGCTGATTGATGGTCAGCTCGTAACGGCGTTCAATGCCTTCGCGCTTACCCGGGCACCAATGTAGGCACTCTCGCCGGAGATATGAATTAGATCTCGGAGTCGGGAACTCCGGAAAGATCTCAAGGTGCAAACGGAGTAGAGGGCTTCCAGTAAGTTGGTTTTGCCCTGTCCATTGTGTCCAGAAATGACATTGAAGCGCGGCCCAGGTTCGATGGTAGTCGGCTTTAAATTACGAAAGCCATCTACCTTGAGAGCGCGAACAAGCACAGCTCAGATTCTCATGGGCATTACGACGCCCAAATAATCTGCGTCGTCCGATGGGCGAATCACGAGTGGATCAAGTTCACCTGACAATTCCATCAGGACTTTGTCCGACGAAATTTGACTCAGAATATCAACTACGTATTTGGGGTTGAAACCGACTGAAACTTCTTCGCCATCAACAACAGCTTCGATCTCTTCTTGGACTTCGCCAATGTCCGGATTGTCACTGCTGATAAGAAGAGAATCTTTACCTACCGAAACTTTTACGCTTCGTGTGTCGGCTGTCATTAGGCCAGCTCGCTTCAGAGCATCGAGAAGACTGAGCCTGTCTACCTCAATCGAACGCTCCTTTGACTTGGGAATCACCGCTTCGTAAGAAGGGAATTGCGAGTCGATAAGCTTTACCGCCAAGTTGATGTCATTGCCGTAGAGATACAAAAAGGGAGTTCTGATAGCGAGCTTACAGTTTCCAGAGACCCCATCTAAAGTGCGCTTAATCTCCAGTAGGCCCTTCTTAGGGATAATGACACCTGCGGTCAACTTGGGGCCACCGGGGAGCGCTCTGTCGATTTTGGTGAGCCTGTGGCCATCGGTAGAAACCATCCTCGAGGTGTCTCCATCAGACTCGAACAATACTCCATTGAGATGAAAACGAGTTTCATCGTTGGAAACGGAGAAGAGTGTCCGGTCGATCATTCCCCGAATCGTCAGTGCGTCGACTTCTTCAAGCTCCACATCTTCGTAATCCGGAATCTTGGGAAAGTCTCTATCGGGCATTCCAACAAGTTTGTACTTAACCTTGCCGGCTTTGATCTCCGCCCAATTGTTATCACAGCGCTTAAGCTCGATTGTCTCGCCCGGTAAGTTTGCGACGATATCGTGCAACGCTTTTGCTCCTAAGGTAATTCCGCCTTCCCCTTTGTTCTTGCTCTTGAGCTTGGCCGAAAGGGATACGTTAAGATCGGTAGCGACGACTAACAAATTGTTTTCGCCGTCCAATTTGAGCAAGACATTTGCCAGCATGGGCATTGTGCTTTTTCGGTCGGCAATACTTTGCGCCAGGCGTAAGCCTTTCAAAAATTCTGTCTTCTGTATTTTGAATTGCATGAGTTTCTAACTTGGCTTTGGAGCGGGCCTTAGTGTGCCGTGCTAGACGGTTGACTATCTATAGTTGTTGGAGAAGAAATTAAATTTTTATAAGAATAGTAGTAAGAATAGGCCGTGCGCTTTTGTGGAGAAACTCCGGATTTTGGCGGATCTATTAGATCTTTCGGTAATCCGGACTGAGGACTGATCAACGGGTGTAGTCGGATCCTTTTCGGATAGTTTTGTCACTCCGGAGAAGTTCATAACTTGCGCTATTGTCGTCCACAGTTCTGATCACAGAGCATTCACAGAGTTATTCAGAGGCATGAAGAAAGCGGACAATTGTTTAGGTTTAGCACACCGTTCTGACGTACTGGATTCTTGCGCATAGCAGAGCTCCTCTGCCATCTTCTCAACAAGGAGATATACAATGGTGTCTGTAGTTTTCAGACACGAGTAAACGGACGTCATGAGAATCGTGACATCCGAGTGGAATCGAACCGACCGGCCAGGGCTAACGAGCCAGGGTTAACGAGCCAGGGTTAACGAAGCAGATTGTTTTCGATAGCGTTGATTTCACCGCGAAGAGCATTGTCATCAACGAGCTTCTTGGTGATCTTATCAACTGCAGAGATGACCGTAGTGTGGTGTTTGCCGCCAAAGGATCGTCCCAAATCCGGATAGGATTCTTTTGTGTGCGTCCGTGCGAGATACATGGCAACCGCTCGGGGACCAGAGATAGACTTGTGGCGTCTTACGCTCTTTAGATCGGAAACCTTGACGCCGTAGTAGCCAGCAACACATTTGAGAATCGTATCCACCGTCATGTGCTCGGGCGGCCGGGTAATCGAACCCTCAAGGGTTTCTCGGGCGAACTCGAGGGTAATCTCTTTGCGAGAGAGTGAAGAATAGGCGGCAAGACGAATGAGAGCTCCTTCGAGTTCCCGGACATTACTCTTGATTGACGTTGCGATATACATACTTACCGAATCGGGCAGATGGATATTTTCTGCCGCGGCCTTCTCTGTCAGTATCGCCATTCGAACTTCCAATTCAGGAGGCTCGATATCTGCCAAAAGTCCCCAGGCAAAGCGAGAACGAAGTCTATCGGCAATATCCGATATTTCGTGGGGTTTTCGATCTGCGGTTAATACAATCTGCCTGTGGCTATCATGTAGCGCGTTGAAGGTATGGAAAAACTCATCTTGTGTGCCGTCTTTTCCGGCCAGGAACTGGACATCATCGACCAAGAGAACATCGCAATTTTCTCGGTACCGGTGTCGGAATTCATGCATCTGGTTTGTCCGGATTGCATGAACATATTCGTTCATAAAGCGTTCGCCAGTAATGTAGCAGAGCTTAGCGCTCGGCCGATTGCGCATGATTTGGTGTCCGATAGCGTGCAGTAGATGGGTTTTTCCGAGACCAACACCGCCGCAAATAAACACAGGATTGTACTTTGGCGGATAACTATTGGCGCAGCTCTGCGCTGCTGCAAATGCAAGCTGGTTGGATGGACCGGAGATGAAGGTCTTAAAGTTGTAACGAGGGTTTAGGGCAACATTGATTATGTTGTCCGTCATTGGTGGTTGGATTGGGGTGTCCGCGCGTCTTTGAATGCTTGGAGACAGATCGCTTGGCGCAGCAGCAGCGGGACCGGGGATTTGTCCGGTGCGGCTCTGCGCTTGATGTCCAGGAATGCCTGCGTTGCTCAAACCCACTTGGTGTCGTCCGGATGCCTCGTGTTCTTGCAATCGAACTCCCATCATCGGAGTTTGGTCACG
>JAESTW010000094.1 GCA_016763395.1 Kofleriaceae bacterium | reverse complement strand
TCACCGGAGTGAATCGCATCGATGATCGCTCGAGTGTACTTGAGACTCATACGGCTTCCGACGCCGTACGCTCCTCCCGACCAGCCCGTGTTTACAAGCCAAACAGTTGCACCGTTGTCTTCGATTTTTTGTGCCAAGAGCTCCGCGTACTTGGCCGGGTGCCAAACCATGAAGGGACCACCAAAGCATGGAGAGAATGTCGCTTCAGGCTCCGTTACACCCATCTCAGTTCCTGCAACCTTGGCGGTGTAGCCACTGATGAAGTGATACATAGCTTGGGCCGAGGTCAGCTTACTCACTGGCGGCAAGACACCAAAAGCGTCGCAGGTGAGAAAAATTACGTTCTTGGGGTGGCCACCAAGACACGGGATCTTGGCGCTCTCGATGTAGTCAATCGGATAGGAACCACGAGTGTTCTGGGTGATGCTGACGTTCTCGTAGTCCACTTCCCGGCTGTTCTCGTCATAGACAACGTTTTCTAGTACAGAGCCAAATCGCAGCGAGTTAAAGATGTCCGGTTCGGCCTCAGCGCTGAGATTGATGACCTTGGCGTAGCAACCACCTTCGATGTTGAATACACCGTCGTCACTCCAGCAGTGCTCATCATCGCCGATAAGCAGACGTTTGGGATCGGCGGACAAGGTTGTCTTTCCGGTTCCGGACAAACCGAAGAGAATGGATGTTTCACCCGTTTCCCGGCTTTCGGTCGCGGAGCAATGCATAGAGAGTACGCCTTGCTTGGGCATCAGGTTGTTCATGATCGTGAACACACCCTTTTTCATCTCGCCAGCGTACTCAGTGCCAAGAATAACGAATTCTTTGCTGGCTAAGTTGAGCGTTACGCTGGTGGTTGAGGTCATGCCTTCGGTGTGGCGGTTTGCTGGGAATGCGCCGCCGTTGAAGACCACGTAGTCCGGTTCGCCGAAGTTCTCCAGCTGCTCTGGCGTTGGCCGAATGAGCATGTTGTGCATGAAGAGCGCATGATACGCACGAGCGCAAATGATACGAACTTTGATCTGATACTTCGGGTCCCAGCCAGCGTAGGCGTCGACGCAAAAGAGTTGCTTGCGAGTGTTCAAGTAATCAATCGCGCGCTCACGACTGATGTCGAAGGTCCGCATATCCTGCTTGATGTTGACGTCGCCCCACCAAATGTCGTCGCTAGATCCTGGGTCGTCGACAATGCGCTTGTCTTTGGGACTGCGGCCGGTCTTCTCTCCACTCATCGCCACCATGGCGCCAGTGTTGGTGATCGCAGTGCCTTTTTCGTGCTGAGAGCGAGCTCGTACAGACGGGATGGCGACGCGTTGCGTACGATGGTTTTTACAGTGATTCCGTGACTAGAAAGATCGAAGTTGTCCGACATACAATTTCCTCATGAATTAAGACGTATTAAAAAACTGGGAGCTTAGCCGCGCCCAGCCTTGGTACAAAAGCCATGCGCTTTTACCACTTTTTTGCGCTGCCGATCGAGAAGCGCGTCATTCCTACCGGAAAAAGTAGGAGGTTGAGGAAGTTTCGATCGCCTAGCGATGTGCAAAGCCGACTACGCACTGTGTTATCGCTTGCGATCGCTCGCCTCGTGCCGTTCCACCAAGAAAATGCGAGAGTGCAATCTATCTTTGCGACCGCAACAGCCCCAAAATCTGCTACAAGCGGCACCGTTGCACGACGCTGTGACCCGAATGCCTATGTCTACAATTGTATCCAAAATACTGAAGCGTAAAACCAGCTCACTGGCCCTCTTGTCTTTGACCGCACTCTCGTCTCTGGCCGTGCTTACTGGGCCCGTGCTTACTGGCGCCGGCGTCGAGACAGCCAATGCGCAGGGCAAGGGTAAGAATGCCAAGGCAAGTGCGTGTGGAATACGATATTTACCGTTTGTAGAAGGCCGTACGTGGAAATACCAATACGTTATTCCGCCCAATGCAACAGAGATTGAGAAGCCGCTCAAAACCAAGATCCCTGAGACTTTCACAATTACCGTCAAATCGATAGAAGCGTCCAAGGGTGGTGCAACCATTACGCTCGAGGAAAAGTATCGAGACACAGCGTTCAAAACGGTACTCACCTGTACTGGCGACAAGCTGGTTGTTCCCTTGACCAGTTTCTTCTATCTCGGTGAGTTGCCTGGTGGACTATCGATGGATGTCAGCGACGTTGCGATTGACGGGCCGATGTATCCTGGCAAAGGCGGACTGAAAAAGGGCGTATCGTACTTCGCCAAAATCAAAGCAAAAATTGCCCGTCCCACCACAGGGAAAGCGAGTGCTGCACATCTGCCGACAACTCTTGAGATGGAACGCCAACTAACGGTTGGAAAAAAAGAGAAGGTTGAGGTTGAGCACGGGTTGCACAACGCTTATGGCGTCGAGTTTGCGATTTCTGGCCGAGTCAGCCTCGACCTAACACCAGATAAAAAAGTCTTCCTGCCCGATGGCGTGGCCAAGATTTGGTTTGCCGATGGTATTGGTGTTGTCCGGGCCTACAACCGCATGGAACAAGGCTGGGCACTGGCCGAGATGAGCGACCAGTAGCTTTTCAACGGGAGAGCCTCGCAGCTGCAACGATGCGAATGCAAGGTCCGGCCTCCGACCTCCCCTCAATCATCGCTGCCTCTTCTTAGTCGACGCTGCAGTAGAAAAAGCTCAAGTAGTGGCCTTCGGGGAACCCTGGCCGTAGCGGGTGATCGCTGGCAGCTCCGCGCTGCTCGCGAACAATTAAATCGCGTTTTGCGCCGCTGGATGCGTCACTCAGAACTTCGAGCATATGCTTGGACGTGACATGGCTAGAGCAGGATGCCGAGCAAAATATGCCGCCTTCGCTCACGACTTGCAGAGCCATTTCGTTGACCTGGCGATAGGCTCGCAATCCCTTCTTTAGGGCTTTTTCTGAGGACGCAAAGCTCGGCGGATCGCAGATCACCAAGTCGTATTTGCGATTCTTGGCAATGGCGGTCTGAAGAAATGCAAAGACGTCGGCGGCGACAAATTCGTGCTTGTTTTGGTTGAGTGAACTGAGTTTGAAGTTGCGTTTGGCTGCCTCGGTTGTAGACTCTCTAGACTAGAGGGAATTTTATATTTTTTCAAGCAGGAAATGACTCTGCTGGGGTTGTGAAAAAAATATATAGGCAAAAATGAAACTCACTGGAAATAAAAATGAACCGGAATGACTAATTATCTACCTATAGGGACCCTCTACTCAAGAGGGAATTTTATTTTTTTTCAAGCAGGAAACGACTCTGCTGGGGTTGTGAAAAAAATATTTAGGCAAAATTAAGACACCTAAAAAAAAGAAGAAATGGTGATTATCTGTAGGATTTATGAGTTAGGCTTGTAAGACATCATGTTTTAATATTATTAATTAATTAAAAAAAAATATTTAAAAAAAAAGACTTAGTGAAAATTAACCAATTTATATA
>JAESTW010000093.1 GCA_016763395.1 Kofleriaceae bacterium | reverse complement strand
TCATGGGGAACTCGTTTCCCAAGCTGTGACTTCCCAACAGGAGCGATTTGTCCGCCCAACGACTAGGTCTTTTACTGAGACGTCGCCTCGGCAACGTCGCCCCTACTCTCGGCAGTCTCCACTACGACAAACAGGGCAGTGGAGTGCGCCAGGCCAGACAGCCCACCTACCCCATCATGCAAAACTGCGTATAGTCAATAAGCTCAATCTTGCTCTTATCAACCCCCGGCGCGCAGTACTTGCAGTTTGGATCCGGACGCAATTTCAGCTCTCGAAACTTGCTGCCCAACGCATCATAAGTCAGCAGCCGCCCCGCCAACGAAGTCCCCAGCCCAAGCAAAATCTTCACTGCTTCTGTCGCCTGCATAACCCCCATCACACCCGGCAAAACTCCAAGCACACCAGCCTCCGCACAAGACGGCGCCTGATCCGGCGGCGGCGGCTCTGGATACAAACACCGATAACAAGGCAGGCCCTCATTACTAAAGACAGTGAGCTGCCCCTCAAACCGATAAATCGACGAGTGCACCACCGGAATCCCCAGCTTCAGTGCCAGGTCATTGAGCAAGTAACGAGTCTGAAAGTTGTCCGCGCCATCCACGACCAGGTCGTAGTTCTTTAGGATTTCTTCCGCGTTCTCAGAATTGAGTCGCAGCTGATGTGGGATCACCCTCACGTCCGGGTTAAGCCCCTGTAGGGTGAGGGCCGCGCTTTCCACTTTCGGCATGCCGATTCGGTCGCTGTTGTGCAAAATCTGGCGTTGTAAGTTGGACGAATCGACCACATCGTCATCGATAATTCCGATAGTACCAACGCCGGCTGCGGCCAAGTACAACGCCGATGGCGAGCCCAGTCCGCCAGCGCCAATGCACAGAACTCGGGAGTTCAAAAGCTTCACTTGTCCGTCGACACCAATCTCCGGAAGCATCGTGTGCCGGGAATAGCGAATCGCCTGATCCGGCGTCAAAAGCGTGGGCACATCAAAGTCATAGCCATTGCGTTTCCACGCGCCAAAGCCGCCCTTGAGCGAATACAGGCGTTTATAACCCATTTCAGCCAAACTCTTCACCGCCAGAGCAGAGCGAGTTCCGCCCGCACAGTAAATCACGATTTCGGTGTCCCGATTCGACACAGCCTCTTCGATCTTGATCTCCAGAAACCCCCGAGAAATCCACAACGCCCCCTTGATGAAGCCCTGCGCATACTCATTTTCCTCTCGGACATCGATGAGTAAGGTGTCGGGATTGTCGGCCAAATGCTTGGCCAAATCCGTCGTATCCATCTCGGAAATCTCAGATTTTATGGACTGAAGGTAGTTTTGAAATGTGGTCATGGCTGAGGGCCATAGTAAGCCCAGCAGCGCTTCTGTCAATTGACTTTAATTTGCCACCGGCAAGCTAAAACTGTGTCACAATCGGGGCACTATGAACGAGACAACAGAAGCACCCGCAGCACCACGCTTTACCGTGACCGAAGATCAACTCCTCCACCTAACAATGGACGCAGCCGAGAAGGTTGTTGAGATTCGTGAGTCCGAAGAAATCGAAAAAGACATGTCACTCAGACTTCGTGTTGTTGGCGGAGGTTGCGCTGGTTTTTCGTACGATCTTTATTTCGATAACAAGTCCGAACTCGATCGCGAGTACAAGCTTGCCGGCTGTGATGTCATCGTCGACGAGATGAGCCTCATGTACCTCGTTGGAACCACAATTGACTTTGTCGAGAGTTTGGCGGGAGCTGGCTTTAAGTTTGACAACCCAGGGGTTAAATCAACCTGCGGTTGTGGCTCTTCCTTTTCCTAAGGATCGCTCGGTATGCCGGACGTCATTGAGCGATTGCGACAGGCGCTCGGCAGCAAAGCGGTTCTGACACGGGACGATGAATCCCTGGAGGACTACGGACGAGACGAGTCTGGGCTGGGTCCCTTTCCAGCAGACTGCGCGGCGCTGTGCAGCAGCGCGGAAGAAGTTGATGCGGTTTTGGCAATTGCCCTCGAAACCAACACGCCGGTGACACCGCGCGGTGCTGGCTCGGGAAAAGTCGGAGGCGCCCTACCCACTCGCGGCGGCATCGTCCTCTCTACCGAGGCGATGCAGAAGATCATCGAGATCGATCCGGACGACTTAGTGGCTGTTGTTCAGCCCGGAGTGATAACCGGAGATTTGCAAACCGCTGTCGAGGAACTCAATCTCTTCTATCCACCCGATCCTGCGTCTCTGGAGTACTGCTCTCTGGGTGGTAATGCGGCGGCCAACGCCGGCGGACCTCGCGCATTCAAGTACGGCGTCACCCGCGAATATGTCTTGGGCATGGAAGTCTCGCTCATGAGCCAAGAGCGCCTGCGATTCGGACGTCGCACGAGCAAGGGAGTCACCGGTTACGACATGGTCGCTGGGTTTGTCGGTTCCGAAGGCACGTTTGGCGTCACCACCGAACTGACTCTAAAGCTCTTGCCCAAGCCGCCAGCGGTGCAAACCCTGCTCGCCGTGTTTCCCAGCCTGAGCGCTGCGGGAGGCGCCATCTCAGCGCTTATAAAAGATGGCTTCCGTCCGAGAACCATGGAACTGATGGACAAGGTCGCCATCGATGCGGTTCGCCAGGCCCACACAAGCCCCATTCCGAAAGGCAGCTACGCGGCAACGCTTATCGAAATCGATGGCGACGAAGAGGGGCTGGACGAAGCGCTTATACGACTGGGCATGACTCTGGATGAATCCGGCGCCAGCGATGTGCTAGTTGCTCAGAACGAGGCGGAGAGGCGCAGGCTGTGGCAATGTCGACGGCTCATTTCACCGACGCTCACGGAGGCATGCCGGCACAAGGTTTCAGAAGATATCTGTGTACCGCGCGGCGCGATGATCGAGATGATTCGCCGTATCGAAGCCCTCGAGAACACCTACCCTTTCACCATTGGCTGCTACGGACACGCGGGCGATGGCAACTTGCACGTCAACATCATGTGTGATGACGATCCTGCCGACCCAACTGTTAAAGCCCAAATTGACGCATGCGTCCGAGAGCTATTCCAGCACACCATCGACCTGCGAGGAACTCTCAGCGGCGAACACGGGATCGGGCTGTGCAAACGGGATTACATGCCTATGGAGCAAGGCCCAGCGCTTCTCGAATGGCAGCGCCGTTGGAAGGCCATGTGGGATCCGCGGGACCTTCTCAATCCAGGTAAAGTTCTGCCTGCCCGTCCTCGGGCCTGCCACGAGTAAGGGCACGAGTAAGGGCCAGGAACAAGACGGACTACGGCAGTGCTTCTTCGCGCAAGAACTCGCTCAACACCCAGCCCGGTGCGCGTTTTTCAAAAATAACATGAGCCGCCATACCGCTCTGCTTTGCGGTATCGCAACGTATGCGACTATCGCTCTCTGCAGTGCAGCCTTCGTCTAGTACGGTGCTCATCGCATCGAGAAGCCCCGTGTCGGCCTGCCACATTACCATCGCCAACTCAGCGTTGCCCGCGCTGCCCGGGCTCCACACAACATCCTCGGACAAGTGAGTGCGCAGCGCGCCCATATCACGAGATTTAACCGCCAAATACACCGCTTCCACAACCGATGATGCCTCATCGGGGATCTCTCCAAAGCTGTCCGGTCGCGCTATCTTGAACACGGGTTTGACTTTCTTGTTCTCCTCGATCAGCACCGCATATTTTTTGAGTCGACGGTAGATGTCCACCTCTAGCGCTGCCGTTCGCCCTTCCACCCAAGGAGGCACCTCAGCCCCCCGCAAGGGCAAGGGAACATCGCCGGCGGACCACTCCGAGGCCTCTCCAAACACTCGGACACGCCACGGATCCCCGCCGATCACCTGGACTCGAAAGCGAATGAAATACCGTTTATTGTTCGAGGCCGCCGTCGGCGAAATCGCATCCACACCACCGCTGGTCTGACGCCCGGATCCCCGTGCTTGCGTACCCGCCCTGGGAGAATTGCTCGCACTGGTTCCGGTTTGAACTGACACAATGTGCCATGCTGTTTTAATCATTCCGGTTGTCGGATCTTCTACCGACCTTGGGTATCGCCTGGCCACCGCCGCCAAGGCCTCGCTGTAAACCGTTGCAAAGGCGGCGTTGTAACCCGAGTGCCTTGCCCGACGGATCTCTGCGTCTGACGCAGCGCAGCCGAGCGAGAGTATTGCGCCAAGAGTGAGCAAGAATACCCCGCGAAGGGCTCGACTCGTGATACCTAGGGCTAAGGCGGGTTGGGAGAATTCAATCGGCATTTGGGAATACAACATGGTCGCAGTAGTAATCAGGAGGGCTATGAGTCTAGAGCCGAGACAGTACCCAGCCTTAGCGGTCCGGGCAATAGCGGTCCGGGCAATAGAAGTTAAGCAGACAGCACTGCCGGTGGCACCATAATGGCGGCTGGCAAACGCTTACCAATCTCGTCCCAAGTGCGAACCCTGCGCCGCGATCAAGTCGATCCTGAGGCCTGGAATGACTGGCGCTGGCAACTTCGCAACATGTTGACCCAAGAGGCCGACTTTGAGCAACTGATCTCACTGAGCAGTGGCGAGACGGAAGCGCTGGCGCGAACCAGCAAACTCTTTCGGACCGGCGCGACTCCCTACTACGCCTCGCTTATGAATTCCGAGCGCGCAGATTGCCCGATTCGCCGGCAAACCATTCCCTCGCTGGCAGAAATGAACTTTCGCGAAGAAGAATTGCGCGATCCACTGGGTGAGGACAGTCACAGTCCGGTTCCCTCGATCTTTCACAAATACCCGGACCGCTGCCTACTTTACATTGTCGATCGCTGCGCCATTTACTGCCGCCATTGCAATCGCCGGCGCATTGTCGGTGGTGATACCCCGCCCAAAAAAGACGAAATTGACGAGGCCATCGCCTATATCGCGAGCGAGACCCGGATACGAGATGTTCTCATCAGTGGTGGCGATCCTCTGCTTTTGTCCAATCGCCGTCTCGACGATATCCTCGGGCGTTTGCGCGCCATTGACCACGTAGAAATCATTCGTATTGGGACTCGCGTGCCGGTTGTACTGCCCATGCGTATCGATGAGGAATTATGCACGATGCTGGCCAAGCACCACCCTCTCTTTGTCAACACTCACTTCAACCACCCGGTCGAGATCACCCCGGACAGCCGACGGGCCTGCGAGATGATGGTCAACCACGGCATCCCAGTAGGCAACCAAGCGGTCTTGCTTCGCGGAATCAACTCCTCGGTTCGCTGCCTTCGCACACTGATGCGCGCGCTCATTCGGATGCGGGTTCGTCCTTACTATTTATTCCAAGGTGATACTGTCCTGGGCACAGACCATCTTCGGACAAGCGTTGACTCTGCCATCGATCTCGTCGATGGATTGCGCGGTTGGATCAGTGGAATGGCGATGCCGCAGCTAGTACTCGACGCTCCCGGAGGCGGCGGGAAAATCCCTATTGGGCGCCAGTATCTTCAGTCGATGGATGAGAACGAAGTCGTATTGCGCAACTACCGAGGCCTGGAGATTCACTACCCGCAACCGGTAGAGAAGGATCCGCACGTTAGCTACGACGAAGTCTATTTCGCCGGGACCCCAGAAGACGACGACCGAGAAGGCTGTGGCTGAGAGCGCCGGCCAATACGCGGTTCGGCGTGCACTGGAACTGGGGTTTGTTAGTGCGGGAATTACCGATTCATCGACACCGGCGAACTACCCAAGCTACCAAGCCTGGCTCGATCGCGGGGATCATGGGACCATGGAGTACATGGCAGATCCTTTCCACAAAAGGGCTCGTTCGGACATGCGCGAACTTCTGCCAAGCGTGCAAAGTGCCATTGTCGTTGCTCTCAGTTATCCCAAGGCGCCGCAGGCATCAGCTCAGCCTTGCAGTGACGATCAGGAAGCCGGGGCCCGAGGGCGAATTGCCCAATATGCCCTGGGCGATGACTATCACTATTTGATTAAGCAAAAGCTGCGCCAGCTCGCCGGCGACATTGAGAGCTTCACCGGACATTCGATAGAATCCAGGGCCTGTGTCGACTCAGCCCCGTTGCTCGAAAGAGAGTT
>JAESTW010000092.1 GCA_016763395.1 Kofleriaceae bacterium | reverse complement strand
TATGGATCAAAAGAATCTATAAAGACAACGTATAAAATTTATCGTGCACTTGCTGTTGCTGCCCACACTTCATCTTGTATTATGTCACAAATATTTTGCTCCACGATTTGGATCCGAGCCCGACAAAGCGACGACTGAGAAAGATGGCTCAAACTTGGCTGGGCAACATCGACCTCTTTCCGTCCGGATTCGAGGACCTGTTTCAATCGATCAACGTCGACCCGGACGACATCAATACGAGTTGGGTGACAACACACTGCAAGGACAACAAGAGCCTCGCAGCATACTTCGCAGATCCCACAAACTCCTTGTCGTGGATTTGCTTTGCAGCGTCCTATGCCGGACTACCAAAATCTCTGGCCTTTCGAATCCAACTCGACTTGCCCAAAGGCGGTGGTGTAATTCGTCAATACCTGCGGTATGAGCGCGTTGTACAACTTCTAGCCACTCTGCAAGACAACCCCGGAGGTGACAAGCGCCCCTACGAGCAGCGGCTCTACAGCATGTTCGTCAACGCGACTATCCTGGAGTATTGCGCCCGTAACATGGATCTCAAGCCCGCGAACAGCTCTGCATTGTTCGGCTCGACGAACGCTGGAGCAGGTCCACGGGGCATTCAGGATCACGTTTGCAAGGACGAGGTTCTTGAGTTCGGACACCCTGTGGGCGCGTCGGTGGCCATCTCCTGGTTGGACCTTAACTTCAACGCAAGCGCCCTGCCAAACAAGTTTAAACCCGAAGTTCCTCTGGCCTTGGCCCGTGCCTCGAAGAGCTTTCGCGTCGGCATGGAGCGAATTCAAAAAATGCGTGAGGTACTGCCAACAGAGCTGCGAACCCTCATTTTCGCCGAGGATCAAGTTGATCTCAAGCCGACACTTCATGTGCTGCGTGCCTTCTTGAGAATCGGTCGCCTGGTGTCCGAACTTCGAGCACGCTGGTATTTGTGGCCAAATGATCCAGAACTCAGCGGCTCTGAACGCTTGCGTGCCTTAGACCTGGGCGGGCTCTTGCGCTTGGCGCTCGACGAAGCCGCCCCGAAACCAAGTAGCCGGAAAGATCCACGAAGCGTCAGTGACTTGCTCGATAGCAGGGTGGGACTCGCACTTCGAAGAATCTTGGACCTTGCCTTTCGAGCCGACCGTCGTGAGCTTGCCGTCGAGGGAATCCGTCTTGCTCTTGGATTGGAGAAACAAGGCGCATCCCCACCCTATGAGACATTTTTTCTCAGTCTTGCTGGATACCTCTTGGATGATGCCGGCGGCGATTCAGTGAATGTGACCCGGGAAGCATTCCGTGCGGCAGCAAAGGACCTCCTGCGCACCTTGCCCAGCCAGGGTGTTCCAACCGAAGAGGAGCGCTTTCGTTTTCGCTGGTTGCCTCTTCTTAGCGCCCGCTTCTCGTTCAACGAAAACTTCCGCAACGAAGCGGGGAGAGCTGGCATGCGCTCAACCGTCGCAGTCGACTGGCCGGTAGCCTACTTGGCGATTAGTGACTATGCCGGCATTCGAGTCTCAGCCTTCGATTTGGTAGCGCCCCTGGGCGAGTTAGCACTACGCGAAGTCGGTGATTGGCAAAACGAAGAGCGAATCCTACTCGACTTTGTCCGTCCGAGAGCCGCTGTGTGGCTTGCCGTCCCACAACTTTCACGACGCCTCATTTTTGATGCTGGCATAGGCATTCGCTTTGTCGGTACCCGTGAACTGACCGGCAACGCGATTGGAAAGTACGAGCGTAAGACATCTCCCGAGATTCACTTCGGATTGTCCTACGCGCTTTAGCGTTTGTGTGTTCGCTGCCGCCGACGCTAAAGTAGGCGAGATACCTATCATTAGCAGCAAGACAGAGAGCAGTATTGCGGCGCTGAGTTCGATTTGGTATTGGGCCGCTTGAGTCGTAACTTTCGCATAAGCCTCGCATTGGCTGCCGTGTTTTTCGTGTTGGGCATGCACTTGCCCTACTTCCCCGTGTGGCTGAAATCCCGGGGCCTTGGAGCTGAACATATCGGCTTTGTGCTCGGCGGCGCGACCTGGATGAAAGTCGTTGCTACGCCGCTGATTGGCCATTGGGTCGCTCGTAGTGGTGGTCCGAGAAGAATTGCTGTGCTCCTCGCCCTGATCACCGCATCGCTGTATGTGGCGCTTTGGTCGACCTCTGGTTGGCTGACCACGATTGTACTTGCACTAGCCCTGGGGGCCGCATACGGCCCGATCATTTCCCTGCTTGATGGCGTTGCTGTTCGCGTCTCTGCAGGACAAGCGTCCGGTAGCTATGGCAGGATTCGCCGGTGGGGGTCGGTGGCGTTTATCTTAGCCTCTCTCCTGGGCGGCGCTCTCTTAGAAACAGGCAACCAGGACATCATCATTATCACTCTGGCCTTCTCGGCATTGGCCCTCGTCTTAGCACTTTTCTTAATCCCCGAGAACGGCCCACCCATCAAACAACAATCGTCAGCCAAGCCTGCCGCATGGTCGGAGATTATTCCGGTGTTGGCAACGACTTCTCTACTGCATGGCAGCCACGCCATGCTCTACGGCTTTGGCTCAACACAGTGGCAGAGCGACGGTGTTGCTGAATCCACGATTGGTTGGCTTTGGACCTTTGGCGTATTCGCAGAGATTCTTGTATTTTCGTTTAGTCACCGTATCGCCCATTGGAATTCTTCCCGGCTCTTGATAGTTGCTAGTGTCGGTGGACTTATTCGGTGGCCACTGCTCGCACTCTTGAGCGCACCCGTACTGCTTTTCTCCGCCCAAATTCTTCATGCTCTCACCTTTGGAGCACTGCACTTGGGAGCCATGACCTACATTCAAAATCGTGTCCGGCCGGCTGCGACAAGTACAGTGACAGCCTACTACTCAGCAAGTTCAGGCATGGCGATTGGCCTCTCACTACTTTTGGCTGGTGTACTCAACACTCATATCGGGAGAAACGCCTACTTTGCCATGTGCGTTTTCTCGGCACTGGGATTTCTCGGAGCTTTGTACTGCGGCGCTCGAGCCCGTGATCTAGATGCAGCTGCCGATTGAATGGTAAGAGCCACCAACTCGCTGCCTGGGCGAGTCTAGCCTCAAGAGCCTGGACAAGCGCAGCTTCTCAGTACCCGGTGCTGGAATACTTCTGCCATATAGAATATGGCTGAGAGCTTACTGCACCCCCAGGAAGATTGGGATGATGATCTCTTCTTCGTCGAAGAGATGCCGCTTGAGCAGGCGATCAAGCTCTCGTGCACGATCGTTTGCAATGGCCACGCTGCCGTAGGCGTCTTCCTTTGGCACTCGCTTACGCAACGTGCGCCCCATATTGTCCAGCGCAGAGCTGAGCGCGCGATGATCACTATCTAGCAGTTCCAGCCCGCCTCGCAGCTTTGGGTGCATCTGAGCAAACATTGGGAAATAGTTAGCATCTTCAATGCGGTGATGGTGCTGGGCATATTGAATGAGCCGCAACCCCGCATCCTCGGCCTTTCGAAAATCAGGATTGTCGGCAACATCGGTGGTAAAGCTATCTAGGATCTTCTCCAATTCGCTTCCGAGTTTCTCTGATTCCGCCCGCAGGAAGGTGTGATAGCCGATAAAAAACTCGGCTTTGCCATGATACCGCGGATGTGCTGTCCATGTCGGTCGCGGACAATCGAGAAGGTACTTGCGAACCTCGCTCGGCAACCCGGAGCGCTCACTTACGTCGAAGTTTGTTTGCAGTTCTGCCATGGTTAGTTTCCTTTCGGCTTCGAGAAGAGCCACGGACTTAGCAGTCTTGTGACCGTAGGCATGAGCACATAGCTCATCAGTAGAACGATCGCAGCGACCGTTAGAATTTCGATCACCGCGGGATGTGGACCAACCGCGGATGCAACGGCTGGTGGAATAAAGTGCACCAGTGGCCAGATTACAAAGAACGTGACCAGCACCATCTTCATCTTCGAGGGGGCCCGGCCTTCATGACGTTCGGGTGAGAACAAGAACTCCAGGCTGTGGTAGTCGAGCTGTGCTTCTTAATCAGAAAATTACTTAGCTTGATGCAATCCTTCAACCCACGACTCGAATGCGCCCTCGTCTCCCGGTCTAACCTAT
>JAESTW010000091.1 GCA_016763395.1 Kofleriaceae bacterium | reverse complement strand
TTTATAGCGGCGACTTTGGCAAGCGTGGCAAACTCACCATAGCTTTTCTCTGCGATGTACCAATCCAACTGCCGAAAACTTGTCCAGCAGGTTACGTCTCGGACAGATTCTAGTTCGACCAGTTGATCGAGAACATAGTTTGCATTGCTACGAATTCCGCGGACAGCATCGCCATTGGCCTTGGCAGTGTTGGACCGCCGCTCTTTGCCAGGCTCGTCGTCCGTACTCTTGCTTGAACAGGAACAGGAAAAGAGCAGGGCCAATACACAAATGCTTGCGACGTACTTAATCATTGAGAACTTCACCTAGCTAAACTCAAAATACTTGAGAGACACCCGCCGAGAAACGCCCAGGAAAGCCCGCGTTGTCGCTTTCTAGCGGAAAGGCCCAGTCAAAACGAAACACGATGGGCTGCAGCTGTGGGATGAGAGAGCGCAGGCCCAGCCCCACTCCATGCTTTAACGTTAGCTCTGACAGTCTATCGGCAACGTGGCCCATATCCCAGAAGGCCAACACACCCGCCCGGATTGGGCCGATTTTGGCAGGGGTAGATCGCAGCTCAACATTGGTCAGGAATTGCTTCTGTCCCTGAAACTCGGAAATAACGTAGCCGCGCAGGCCGCTGTCGCCTCCCAGTTGAAAGAACGCGTTTCCCTTCTCTCGAATTCGCGCTTTCAAATTCACTTTTGCAACCAGTCGAAAAATGTTGGCGACGCTGGGAACGGCGACTTTAACACTTCCACTGAGGAAGTTATCGATAAGCTCACCGCCTTGCAGGCGCGTCGTCACGCCCGCCGAACCCCGTACAAAACCGTCTTCGGCTATGTCCACCGTCCAGGCCGCTCCGAGGCTTCCGTTGTAGAAGTTTCGTTGCGAGCCAATGGCTTTCAATGACGTGGATACACCTGCGGTTAATTCTGGTCCCAATCGGACATCCTCTGCCAAGTCGAAGCTATTGAGGTTTCGATACACCACAAAATCTGGCGTAAAGAGGCGATACTGCAAGAATACAGAAGATGCGCGTTCTGAGCGAGGAAAAACCACGTCCCGTAGATACTGCTCGTCGCTCACGCTACCAGAGAAGTCCTCCACAAGCTTCGGCCGAATTACAGAGAACTCATGGCCAAGGGTAAATTGCTGTTTAACCGACTTGCCAATAGAGCGGACAGCGCTTGTCCGAAATGCCATTCGCCTGTCCCTATAGATGCGTGCGATTTCCTCGACCTCGGAAGTGTCGGGATTGTCCAATAGCTGTACCTCGGTGCCCTGAAACACTCGTACCGGCGCATCAAAGTGACTGAAGCGAACATCTCCTCCCCACTTCTCCCTCAGTGACCAAAGCGGATAATTCAGTGAGAAATGGCTCGACGTGCCTTCGAAGTCTCTATCCTTCCTGGAGAATATCGTACGAAAACGAGAATTGAGTTTGAGCCTTGTCCCCCAAAGTGCCTTGTCAATGTACTGCGGGCCAATACTAATTTTCCCTAAATCCATGTCAAAGACAAAAGCGCCGTGTTTGCGCAGTCCGACGATATTGTTCTCTGCGACCGAGAGCCGCAGCCCCGTAAGTGTCCCCTGAAAAACCTCAAAAATGGAGTTGGCCCGAAGACTCCATACATCGCGAGTTACTACCAGAACATCAACTTTGTCCGGATCTGAAGATTTCACCGGCACCATCACAACTAGACTTGTGAACAGCGGATCTTTGACGCGGCGTATCGATTCGGTCAATAACGCCTCATCCCAATCATCGCCCGCTTGCAACAAAACCTCTCTGGCAATTACGTGTTCTCGAGTCGTGATATGCAAGAAGTTTACATAGCGGAGAAAGCCCTCTGCCTTGCCAAAGACGTCGAGGTTGATGATGTGAAGCTCGCCAATACGCTTTCCTTCGGGTTTCTTCTCAATGCGCAATTTTCGCAATTCGAGCGCCCACTGAAGGGCATTTCGTTCATATGAACCAAGCTCTTCGCGGGGCAACTTGGTCACTGCGTCCGGGACCAATACAGGCTCTTGTGATTTGCCCTGCCCTATCGCTAGGCTGGGAATGAGCAAGACAGCGAGAAATAGCAGTCTCAGCCTCTCAAGATAAGTCTTCATTCGATGAGAGCATAGCGACTTCCTTGCCTATCTCGCTGCAAAAGGGGACAATTATCTTCGCTTGGCCTCTATCATTCTCTCACTCGCCGATCTTGGTGCTGCTATGCCGCTCCAGGAATGCCTCGAACGCGCGGGCTACAGCGTCACTTGGAACCAGAAGACCGTCCATCCCGACTCAATTCCTCAGCTTGCGGACTTGATGATACTCGATGCGGACACAGAATCCTGCTCCCTTATTGTGTCGAAGTGGCGAGAGCTCGATCCGCCGCCAGCTATTTTGCTTCTCACTCATAACGATGCCGCGGTCCAACTTGCCTTATCTATGCAAGTGTCCGCAGTGGCCAAGGCAACCGGTTCTACCGAGTTTCTCAGTGCGGTAGAGGCTGCAATCCGCGCTCGTTTTACCGCTCACATGTCCGGTTCATTTGCCCGCGGACTCTTGCGCCTGGGCCCGGCAACAAGCCCATTGGCCGACGCCAAAAAGATTCTCGTCGCCTCCCGCACCATGGATCTCAACGATGTCCGAGAGTGCCTGGGTGGGAAACGAGCGCAATACCTAAGCCTTGCTGCCCTCGCCTCCGAATTGCTCGCAGAGCGAACACTGACAGTTCCCGAGAGAGCAATCACTGCCAAGATGGATGGCACCCAAACGATCCAACGCCTGGTCTCGGCAACGTCCGGCGATGGCACGCTCTCGGGCAAGCTCATCTGGGCATTTCTCTCTTGCGGCGCCGCCATTTGTTCTTTGGAACCACCGGACAATCGCTCCGCTATTAGACAACGCATACTAGAAGCACGCAAACATCTGCGCGCCAGGCAACGCAGGCTTGAACACGCAACCCACTACGACGTTCTCGAAGTCGACCGGAATGCATCGCCCAAAGAGGTTGACTTGGCGGCCCGGACACTAGCACTGCGTTTTTCACCCGACAGGCTTCGCGATCTAGATCTAAGCAACCTCGCATCTACTGTCGATAGCAACTGGCAGCAAGTCTTGCTCGCCAGAGAAGTTCTCATCGATGGAGTAGACCGAGCGAACTACGACGACTGGGCAGATTCACAGCAAGAGCACCTGCGCAGCCCTTGGGCCTTCGATATCTCGGATTCAGAGAAGGCAAAAGACGCCTTTCGCAGAGGCCAACACGCGCTGATGCAGGGGGAAGCGTTCAGCGCGCTAAGCAATTTCGCGAGCGCATGCCGCGCCCACCCGGACAACGCCGACTACGAGACCTACCTGTGTTGGGCAAAATATCGATCCGCCGCCGAGAAAGCGGACAATCAACTCCTCGCAACCTGCCGAAAAACCGCTGAAGAATCCCTGCAAGGCCGCCGCCCCTGGCCCCAAGCCCTAGTCGCCCTAGCGCTCCTGTGCCTAGCCGACAAAGACCCAACAAGCGCCCGCTACCACCTAGAAGAGGCACTTTCCGTCACCCCAAACCTCCCCGCCGCCAAAACCCTCCTAGCCAGAATCCCCTAACCCGAACGAAGAGAACCCAACGCGAACGAAGAGAGCGCAACCAGCAAAGCGCGCAGGCGCAGCCGTAGCCAACCCTGGTGCAGAGCACCAGAAATCAGCGAAGCGAAAAGTCGATACGCTTGCTTCGCAAGCGTTTAGAGTGATGGTGCCCTTCATGGCACCATCTCTCTAAAACGGGATATCCATGTCCATATCGCCAGGAGGCTCATTGGCAGGTGGAGGGCCATCGCCACTCTCCACACCAGCACCAGTACTCAGAGGTGCAAGCCGCCAAACATCGAGGCTGTTGAAGTACTTCACTTCCCCCTTTGGGCTCGTCCACTCACGGCCACGTAGATTGAACTCCACCTTAATCTCTTGCCCTTCTCGGAACGAATCCAAGTTTGAACAGCGATCGCCAGTCATTTGAAAGAGAACCTGTTGCGGATACTTTCCATCCTCAATCTCGACGACAAACTCTCGTTTCGTGAATCGCTCAGTAATCTGCTTGGTTTCGAAAATCTTGTAGATTCGTCCGGATACTTCAATTGCCATGGGGCGCAGCATAGGGTCAGGCACTGACATTTGGGTACACAAAATTCGGCTTCCCCGACCAAAGATCAGAATTCCAACTGGTGTAGATCCCCGGGCCAACGCCCCAGCTCCCAAGTATTTGGCTCCCAACAAAGTGCTTAACTATGTGATTTGTCTACGACTACGATCACCTGAGCCAGAACATAGGGCTGGAGGACAACATATTGAAACCGCAATTGGGTGTCCACACACCAGTCACTAAGCTGCGCAAGTTCCGGTTTCCAAACCGCTCCCGCCTTGAGGTAGCCCTGAACTTTTGCCGCATCATCTTCCGCGATCGCGACTGCGACCTCCAAAAAATCGACATTGGACCGCACCACCAGCAAGGCCCCTCGGCGGTGATGTGGCAACAACTCCGCCGCAACTGTCGCCTGAATGTCCGACCGTATTTTTTCCCGAAGACTCTGCTCACTCATGGCCACGAGCTTAGCCACAATCACCTGGCTTGTCCCTCGACCAAGCCTTGAATCCTCGGACATTTCCTCAGCCATTCCGCTACTCGCCAAAGAGCTCAAGCAAATAATCCCACACTACGGCAACCCGAGGAATGGGTCGCAACGCTCGATGTGTAACGAGGTGCATGCTCAGAGTCGGCAAGGGCGGCGTGTCTAGATTCACTCGCTGCAATCCCCCAACAGCCTCCGCAAGAGGAGCAGCTACTACAATCGCACCTACCCCCGCCTGCGCTGCGTGCAACATCGTAACAAGACTCGTACTGCGCATACGTACTTCAGCCTCAGGCAGAGTGCGTTTTAGCCACAACACATCCTCGGTACCAACAACGCTAGGGGCCCAATCAATCCACGGCAAATCGAGCAGTCTCTTCGGCTGACACGCATCCAGTAAACAAGGCGCAGCAACCACAACAAGCTCAAAGGAAAGCAACTTTCGCACGATTAGATCACCCGAATTGGGACGAGATAAGCGGACAACGATATCTGCTTCACGGCGAGCTAGGTCGACAAGCCTTGCTTCCGGAACCAGCGTAACTGCAAGTCCGGGGTAGCGCTCTAAAAGTGTTGGAAGCCGCGGCGCCACAATCCAACTAGAGACCGCCTCGACAAGAGAAACTCGTACGTCTCCTTTGGCCTCCTTCTCAAAACCGGACAACTCTCGCCGCAGCGAATGTCCGGCTGCCTCAATCTGTTCCGCCCAAGGCAACGCGAGCGTCAGTGCGGCCGTCGGATGCAAGCCCGTGGAGCTGCGATCAAAGAGCTGGGTTCCAAGCGCCTCTTCCATCGCTTCCAATCGCCGAATCACCGTCGCTGTGCTTAGCCCCAATTGTTTAGCAGCCTGGGTAGCGCTGCCCTCACGCACGGCGGCCAAGAGTAAATCTACGTGGCCAACCCATTCATTCGGCGTTTCATTCATGCAACACCGAGTGTATTACACGTGTATTCCATTTCAATAATGAGCAGCCTAGACTCTGGATATCACTTCACAGAAAGACTCCTCCATGACTACCAAAGCACTACAAGCTATAATGATTACAGTAGTTTCATTCAGTTCAACCACATTTCTCCACGCCCAGTCAAACACGGAAGTGGTGGTGCAGGCGGGTTTGATTCAGCCCGTACTTCTACAGGGTGGCAACGTTGAAATAGACCTGAACTACAAACGCTTTGTGCTCGGCTACTCTCATGGATTTGGATTGAAGCTCGAAGGCAGCAACATCATAGGCGAGGCCAAAACGCAGGGACTCGCCTACACCCTTCCCTTCACCACCGGCATTGGCGCGGGTTACAAAGTCCTCGACTGGCTCGATGTCCGGGCCGAACTCAAGTGGCACAAGTTCGAAGTGCACTACGATGACTCGCGTAACATCGAGGGCGGTGATTTGTTCTCCTACACCACAGTTACTCTAGGGGCTGGCGTCTACGGACACTGGCGCCCCTTCGACTCTCGCAAAGACTGGCTGCATGGATTCAACCTATCGACTAGCTTGCGCTATTGGCCCAATCTCACCACAAGCTTAGACTCGGACAAACGAGAGTACGACAATGAATTTGTGGGACAACGAGTCACCCACAATGCCTCCAATATCGGAATTGCCAACACTGCCTTCATCGTCAATATGAGCGTCGGCTACGCCTTCGCCCTCTAGGGAATCGACTCGCCGCGAATCGAGAGCGGTGTGCTGATGTCCGACAGTCGCTCTGAACGTTTTGGGTTGGCAATTGCCTCCCCCATCGCGCTTTCGCAGAGCTGACGAGCGATTGTATGGGAGTCTGCAAGATTTTGTTTCTCACTGGGGTCGGCGCGCCGGTCATAGAGTTCAACAGCTCCACCCTTTTGCACACGGATTTTGTAGTCGCCAATTCGCAATGCCCGACGCTTGGGCCGTCCGAAGAGCAAGGCTGAGTAGGGATAGCGCTCGGGCGAGTTTTGCCCCCTCATCAGAGCGAGTAGCGATTGCCCTTGAGCGTCCGGCATTGCCGCGATTCCCAATGCATCGACAATGGTTGGCGCTACGTCGATATGCTCAACCACCTCTTCGAAGATCTTGGCCGGAAAGAGTCCGGGAAAGTGCATCAGCAATGGCGAGCGAAAGAGAGCATCCCCCATTGTCCATGCGTGGCCCCAGCGGCCCTCTTCGCCAAACTCCTCACCATGATCATTTAGGATGACAAAGAGAGTGTCTTGCAGGAGTGAACGCTTTTTTAGCCCTGCGATAAATTCTTGCAAGTAGGTGTCGTGATACAGCACTTCCGCATCGTAGAGCGCTCGCAACCATCGAGCATCGTCCGGGCTCAATCTCATCTTCTTTTCGTTTAGGGCGTCTTCCTCACTTTGCTCAAAGGTCGGCCCCAACTTGCCCTTGTAGGAGCCACCGTAGATCGCCTCTGCACTGCCCTGGGGAACCGAAAAAGGAACGTGCGGGTCAATAGTTTGTACATACAGAAAAAACCGTTTGTCCTTGTTTCGGCCGTCTAACCACTCTAGGGCCCGGGCAAAGGTGAGTTTGGCGTTATCGGTCTTCTCAAAGGTGTCCCAGCCTTGATCAAAGCCGAACTTCGCCCCTGCCGAGATATTTGAGACCAGGCCAGCTGTGGCAAAGCCTTTCTCTTGCAGGTGTTCTGAGAGAAATACCAAGTCCTTTGAACAGCGATCTTTGCGCCAGCGAGCCAAGTGCGTTGTTGGGTAAAGCCCCGTGTCAAAACTGGCTATGGAGGGCTTGGTCCAGTTCTCGTTGTTGTACGCATTTCTGAAGGTGGCGCTCACCGGTACCAAGGACTCGTAGCCCTTGGCGCCGACGCCGCCATCCTTGCCCACAACCGAGAAGGAGTCTGCGCGCTGGGTGTCAATCAGAAGTACCACGACGTTCTTGGCTCGAATTTTGTCCGGTGATGGAGCGCTCGCAGCTAGTGC
>JAESTW010000090.1 GCA_016763395.1 Kofleriaceae bacterium | reverse complement strand
TGGTCCCGGAGTGCATAGAGCATCGTTGTGGAATCCAAACCCCCGCTAAATATCACGACCGTTTTCATGAGCGCAGCCTACAGCACAGCAATCATTTTGCCCCGCAGACTGCCGTTAATATCGGCCAGAGCCTGTTCAACTTGATATGCAATGTGCGCCAGTATGTGCTTGGTACCCAGGAATCTAAATGGTTTCAATAGCTTAGATCAGCATAAATTTGACAACAATCATCTTCACTGCTAATGTAATCAATACTGGTCGCTATGCTTGTTGTTTGGATCAGCGGTGATGAATTTAATTCATAAGGATTTTGGTACATGGAAAAACAAGAGTTTAACGTAGGAACAAAGGTGTATTACCCGGTGCATGGGGTGGCAGAGTTAACATCTCTAGAGACTCGTGAGATTAGCGGCACTGAGTTTTCGATCTACGTACTGACAGTGGTGGAGAGCGGCCTGAAAATTATGGTACCGACGAGCAACGCGCTCAATGTTGGAATGCGCGAGCTTCTAACTCTAGATGAAGTCGGTGAAGTCTATGAAATCCTTCAGTGTAAGGAGGGTGGCTCAAGTACCCAGACTTGGAATCGGCGACATCGAGAGTACATGGACAAGATCAAAACCGGCAGTGCCTTTGAGATTGCCGAAGTGATGCGAGACCTGTGCGTGTTGCGGGATACAAAGACCTTGAGCTTTGGCGAACGGCGAATGCTCGAGACGGCACGGGGACTACTAGTACGCGAAATTGCGTGTATTCGCTCGTGTTCAGAAGAGCTGATTATCGATGAAATTGAGAGTTTCTACCGAGCGGCTGCCGCATAGAAGCCACCGCATAGACGCTGCGGCGCTTGCACAAATGAGAATGGCCGGCGAAAACTGGCCAGCAAATACTGGCCAGCTATGAAATAGCTCTTCTATATAAGAACTATTCCGGTATCAGGTATAGACTGAGACTATTTCTTAGTTGCGTGCTCGACGATTGTCGCTACCGCAAAGCCAGTTCCGCCGCGCATGGTAGAACCTTTCTCTGCTTTGACGTAGGCTGGTCCGGCTAGATCGACGTGAACCCAAGCGGTGTCTTTTACAAAGTGCTCGAGGAAGAGTCCGGCAGTAATCGCGCCGCCCCATCGCTCGCCACTGTTCTTCATGTCCGCAATTGAGCTGTTCAGTTGGCTCTTGAGCTTGGTGTTGAGAGGCATACGCCACATGTCTTCGCCAGTGGTGTCACTCGACTTTAGCCAGCTCTTGGCAAGTGCTTCATTGTTGGAGAAGACACCTGCAGTGAATCCGCCAAGAGCGACCATGCATGCGCCCGTGAGAGTCGCAAAGTCGAATAGTTCGTCCGGGCTGGTTTTTTCTTGTGCGTAGGTAATCGCGTCACCAAGAGTAAGGCGGCCCTCAGCGTCGGTGTTTGTAATCTCGACCGTTGTGCCATCCATAGCAACAAGAACGTCGCCGAGAAGATAGGCGTTTCCGGACACGAGATTCTCGCAACACGCGGTGATGATATGTACTTCGTTGGGAGAACCCAATGTTGCAATCGCGTCCATAGAAGACACGACAGCGGCACATCCGGCCATATCGATTTTCATCTCGACCATGGAAGCACTCGGCTTAAGTGAGTAACCACCCGAGTCGAATGTCACGCCCTTGCCGATAAAGGTTTGAACCTTCTTGGCCTTTTTGGCCGGCTTGTAGGTCATGTGAATCAGGAAAGACTCGCGGTCCGAACCTCGTCCGACACCGAGGAACATGCCCATTCCGAGTTTTTCGCAATCCTTCTCATTGAGGACTTTGACAGAAACACTCTTGTGCTTCTTGGCAATACCCCGAGCAATCGTTGCGACTTGTGCTGGGTTCAAAAACTCAGCTGGCTCATTGACCATATCGCGAGCATGGCAAGTGGCAGCACCGATAACAGCGCCGCGTTCGATGGCGCCCTTGAGTGTCTTGCTTGCTGCGCCCTTCTTCTTCTTCTTGCCGACTGTCCGGTCAGAGTGAATCTCAACCGTCTCCACAGGCTGGTCGCCCGCACCATCCTTGGTTTGGTACTTGGAAAATTTGTAGCTTCCGAGAACAACACCTTCGGCAACCATCTGTCCGTCAATGTCAGTGTTCTTCGTAGTGGTCGTTGGCAACACGAGAGCCAAGGTTTTTGCCTTGAGCCGGCGAGCTACCTTGTAGGCGTAGGCGCCGATGTTTCGAGTGTTCGCCTCGTCACCACGTTTCGCTCCACCGCCGATAAAGGCAATCGCAGAAGCGCCGTAGGCATCTCCAGGATAGACAACACAGCTCTGTCCGAGCTTGGCTTTAAAACTCTCAGCCGAAATTTGAGCGGACAAACGGCCGTCTAGCGCTTCATCAACCGCTTTTACAAGCGCGTCCTTGGATGGATCGCCATATACGGTGATGGCGAGAAGGTCGGCTTTGCTGTCGAGAGGATGCGAATTGAGAGATTTTATTTCCATTTGGCCAAATTCCTGTAAATTTGGCCAGTTATAACGGAGAGCGGCTCCTAAATGGAAACCTTTGGTGGTGGAAACGCACTTGCCAAGGTCAGAAGTAAGCCGAGAAATTCCCTACTGGCATTCAAGTGGACTAGCTTAGAAGTATCAAGCAATTTCTAGTTTTGTCGCGGACACTTAATAATCCATATAAAGCACGAAACTGGTCGCACTTTGTGCAAGTCCACTACTTATGTCCCATCATAGACAAGTTGAAATGTGTTGCTCTTCAAATCCCCAAAAAGGCTGGCCATCTCATAGAATGAATGGTTGCCAAGGACACTGTCAATCTTGAGTATATGGCGCATAGCCTGGCCCTGGACCATAGGCGTCATATCGACACAGTTGCCCCAAAGCGGCCATCCTCCTATATAGCTATCACCACATTTTAGTGAAGAAATACTCCGACTAAGGCGACCATATCTGATTGCGTCATGTGAGAATATTTCGTCTAGGTTCAGGGGATCATAACCATTTTTGGCACACTCTACAGTGATTTGATCTGGCAGCGACTGGCTAGCAGTAAAGGCAAAAGCCAACCGTTGGCCAACCACATTGCTTTGTTCTGGAGTGGAAGCCTTTGTTGGAGACGCTGCGTGGTATGAATGCACAGCGATTGTACCTCCTTTGGCGCGCCAGTCGCCTTGGGTAAAGGGATTTGGATTCGACCTTCCATCTAGCCCTCTGTGGAGGCACCAATCGGTCCTGCCACAAGCAAAAAACACAAGAAGGTTCCATTGGCTTGGAAAATGAACTTGGTGATCCTGCTGGGCCAGTTGTGCAATAAATCTCATTAACGCACCACAGTGGTGGCATTGGGGCCACAATTGTTCGGCCTCGAAATACGGCATCCCGCCCGTGAAAGAACTCGAAGCGTCTAAGGGGTGCTGCTTTGTTTCAATTATCTTTGCTGCAGGAGCTGCTAGAGCGACGAGGATGGCACTCAACCCTTCATCACTACTTGGTGCTGTCACTGGTTCTTACCTTGGAATCACCACGCTCTAGAAACTACGCTTCCATCTCGGAGTACGTGACTAGCTCTCGAGCCATCGCGAGCGCATCTGGGTACTTGCCGGTGTGGGCAAAGAGGACCCAACACTTTTCGAGTTGCATGATCATCTCGGCGATCATCTCCATCTCGTAGGATTCGTAGCGCCGTCGGGAGTGTCCCAGGCCGCTGATTCGAAGGTAGGCACGACCTTTTGCCATTTGCTCTGCGACAAACATACTGTGCTCATCGAGTGGATCTTGAGCGAGCGGGTCGAGAGCTACCAAGAGGTCGAGCGAATCGGCCATGCTGGCGATGCCCTTGGGCTCCCACAGTCCGTCTGGATCCCAAACTAGCGCGGTATCCCCAAAGCGTTCAGATGTGGCGATTTCAGAGAAGAACTTCGTCATTCGTGCGCGGTTGTTCGCTGAGGGGGTGAATGTCGCTGGGGTTCGGAAAACCACTGCTTCTGCTCGCAGGATCTTGCATGACTCGGCCAGGGCAATGACCTGCTCTTCGCTTTGCTCTCCGAGTGGGAAGGATTTTCCGTTCTTGCCATCGCTCAGTGCAGATGGCGCCAAAAGCGTGTAGACCGCTGAATCCGGGCTTTTTTCCCGCCACATACGAATCGCCTTTTTGCCGGGGTTCTTGTCGTAAAACGTGGAAATCTCAAGCAAAGATAGCTTTTCAAAGTACTTCGGACGGCTCATGCCTGGAGGTAATTCGGCACAGCCAATTTGATGAGAAGGGGTAGGAACTATAGTGGTATCTGCCATCGTTGACTTCCCTGTTTGGCGTCGGTAGGTTGCGCACATCGTGCCCATCATGGGCACCCAAAACAGGTCGCAGGTCTACCTGCGTGAGAGGGTTAAGGCAATGAAGTTCTTCATCGATACTGCGGATATTAACGACATTAGAGAGGCAACCGCGATGGGTATCATCGACGGTGTGACCACGAACCCGAGTTTGGTCGCCAAAGTTGGGCGAAGTTTTCGCGAGGTGCTCCTCGAAATCTGTGACGAAGTCGACGGGCCGGTTTCCGCTGAAGTTGTGTCCCTCAAGGCTGAGGACATGATGAAGGAAGCTCGTGAATTGGCCGCGCTTAGGGACAACATCGTTGTCAAAATCCCTTTAATTCCCGAGGGTTTAAAGGCGACACGCATGTGTTCCGAAGAGGGCATCAAGACCAACGTCACCCTCTGTTTCTCAGCAACCCAAGCGCTGATGGCTGCCAAGGCTGGCGCTACCTATGTATCTCCATTTGTTGGTCGACTCGATGACCAAAGTGGTGATGGCATGGCGATGGTTGCCGACATCTGTGACATTTACGAGAACTACGGTTTTGCGACAGAGGTGTTAGTCGCTTCCGTTCGGCATCCGATGCATGTTCTCGAAGCTGCCAAGATGGGCGCGCACGTTGCGACTGCTCCGCTCTCGGTACTGCTGCAACTCACCAAGCACCCACTTACCGATAGTGGCTTGGCAAAGTTCTTAAAGGACTGGGAAAAAGTTCCCAAGTAGATCTGTGTCCGAAGTAGTACGCAGAGCATTCTCGGTCGCGGTGTTTGTCCGCCGCGGCCAGGAGTTATTGGTGATTCATCATCTCCGCCTGAAAACCTGGTTGCCGATTGGCGGCGAGATGGAGGCCGGCGAGACGCCACTGGAGTCCTCTGTCCGAGAAATGTTGGAAGAGACCGGACTTGTTGGCGTATTTGCGCCACTCGAGGGTGCCTGTGAAGGTGTTCCGCCCGGGTATTTGGGATACGAAGAACACATGGCTGGCTCCAAAGGCATGCACATGAACTTTGTGTTTGTAGCCGATGTTGGTGCCGGTGCTGAAGTGACGCCAAACCACGAATTTAGCGAGTATCGCTGGATTTCGCGTGATGATGTTGAAGGGCTTTCGTGTCCACTCAATGTCCGGCAGTACGCGTATATGGCGCTCGATGCTGTCGCGCTTCCGCAGGAAAGCTAGTCATGCGAAATCGGCAACATGTAAACGTACACTCCATTTGCTTTATGGAGTTTAGTGGCGAAATGCCGCGCCTGGAAGAGGGCAAAAAGGTAGAGCTTGAAATCGGTTGTGCGGACGCGCAGTTTTTGTTCGAACGAGCAGAGCGCGACCCCTCTCGAATCTACATCGGTCTTGAAATTCGCGAGCCTCTTGTCGATGCAGTGAACAAGAAAGCCAAAGCGCTAAACTTGCCCGTACAAGCAGTTTTTGTGCACGCCGGACTGCATCTGAGTAAACTCTTGCCCGAGCAATCGGTAGCGCAGTGCTTCTTAAACTTCCCAGATCCTTGCTTTAAACGCCGTCACCGCGACCGCCGCATGATCAACGAAGAGCTACTCGAGCAGCTTCACCCTTTGATGGAGAAGGACGGAGAAGTTCTTATGCAGTCGGACGTCTTCGATGTAGCACTCGATGCCATGGACACCTTCGAGCGCTGCGACGAGTTGTACGAGAACATGGCCGGACCGTGGAGCTTCTGGAAGGGCGAGAACCCCTACGGCGTCAGGTCGTGGCGCGAGATGAACTGCGAAGAGAACGACATGCCCATCTGGCGCATGCGCTACCTACCTCGGTAGGGGGACGAAGTACCTCGGTAGGGGGACGAAGTACCGATTCTCAGATTCCCTGTGGATAACTCGGGAGTAAAGCTACCGCCGAGGCCAGAAGGCTTGGGGAACCGGTTGCCTCCGCTCAAGTTGCTTGCGAAAATAACGTATGCATCGCGCACTAGTGCCATACACGCTTTTGGCGGCTCTTTCTTGCGGAACGAAAAGCCCCAAGGAGGCACCATCAAATCCCACGACAGAACAATCCGATAAGGAGGAGAAAGCGGAGCTGGCGCCGAAAGATGCCGAGGTTCTTGCCCCAGTTCCCCCCGCTCTCGGGGTGTCGCTGCTGCGTGTTGGGCCCTTCGAGTCAATAGACGAGTTATGCGCGCATCTGAAGACCAGTTCAGGCAGCTCGTGCGATGATATTGCCGAAGCGTCGGCGGCTACACCCTCTACACCTTTTATCGCAGCCCGACAGCTTCTGATTGGCCAAGCAGAAGGAGCGTGTGCGCTAGCGCTGCAGACTGAGAAAGGCTGGTACGCGACTTGGGATGACAGCATGATTTGCTCCGAACGTGGCTACATTGAAGTGTTGTCGACGAAGCTATCGGCGCAGTCCAGCACGGTGTTGGCGGCTTCCTATTCGATATATTGGCACAGCAAAAACTACGATGAAGACGCAAATTTCGATCTTCTCTTGCTATGTGGCCTCGACGCGGACGGGCTTCCTAGGTGTACGAGGTTTTTCTATACACGCTGTGAGGAGGGGGCCACTATCTCCTGCGTCCCGGGAACGAGCTTTGACTGGAACTACGAAGAGGAAGTCCTGCAGTTCTCAGTGGACGAGGCGAGCGCAAAGAGCGCAAAGCCAAGTGAGCTCCCGAAGTGGCTAGGGGCTCATCCTCTACGATTTTAGAGTTTCCAAGTCGCCACCGGTGAAGGTGAAGGAGGGACGAAGTACCGATTCTCAGATTCCCTGTGGATAACTCTGTACTTGAGCAGGTGTCAACCAGCCAGTCGCCCACTGGTTACTTCATCAATTTTGTGATGATTTGCAGAACGGTGCCGTGTACGTACTAGTATGAGGTTCGGAACGACACGCAATAGTGTCCCACTGCAAAAGCTGTTTTACCTATGTAGTTGCACCGTGTTTTTGGTAGCAGTTGAAAGCGTGACAGCCTGTGCTCACAGTCCAAGTGGTTTTGTGCAGGGGCGTCACGCTACAACCGGACATGCAGGCCAACAGACGCAAGAACAGGCACTCAAGCGTCCGAGGCGCGTCCGTGCACAGCTCAACCGTGTCAGGCTCAAGAGCGCACAGCTCAAGCTCGCCGAGATCAAGCGCACTATGGCGGAACGCAATCGCCCCCGCATTCCAACAACCCTGAGTGTGAGTGCCTCTACGGTTGCCGATGGTTGGCTCGTGAATGTAGCCAACTGCTCTGCCTCCCTACATACATGGTCTTCATATACTTGCTTCTCGCTAAACCTGGGTCACCAGAACGAAACCATCATCGCCAGTGACACGCTCTTGTTTGGAGTTCGCTTCCGTCCTTCGGACACAGTCTCGTTGACTAGTGGTCTTGGTTTTGGATTGATCGGCGCGCTAGTCAACGCAATCACCTGTACTGGTAAGGAAGGGTTTCGCTCCAACAAGCAGGACAAGGAGTGTGATCGGGCTTACTTGCCCATGCACATTTCTCCTTCATTCGCAGCGCACTTTCCAGTTACTACTCTCGGCCAAAACCTAATTGTCGACCTTACAACCCGTTATCATTTTTCTGTTGCTGGAGAGTGGGTGGATTTCCAAGCTCCATCTGGCTTGGCGTTTGCTGCGGGTGTGAGTCTGAAATTGTGAGGTCCAAGGGGCATTAGGCCAGCATCGATCGGCTCAGTTCACCCTGGCCGGAACTATTTGCACGATCGATATTGACCAGCGAACTTACCGAACTTATCAATGAGGGCCGTGTAGTCATGCTCGGTTCCATTCGACAAGAACTGTTGTCCGGGATAAAGCAAGAAGAACAGCTTAGTTTACTTGCTGATCATCTGAGGGCATTTCCTGATTTGGCACTGACCGAGGATGATTTCGAAGAAGCGGCGTCCTACTTCAATCTGTGCCGAGCCCAAGGAATTCAAGGTGCGAATACGGATTTCCTCGTTTGTGCGGTTGCGATTCGGAACAAGATACCAATTTTCACGACGGACAAGGACTTTGCCAATTTCGCGAAGGTACTGGAGATCGAGCTGCATCAATCTAGAACTGGTGGGTGAGCCCGTCCCCATGACATACCGATTTGACGGACTTATCACCCCGGAGGATTGCTCAGTATTGGAGCGAAATGGGGTTGAATTCAGTACTCGAGATATCAGGCCTATACACAACTTCTGGTGTGTCCGAATGAACGAAACGATGGAGAAAGCTGAGAGCGCTGTAGATTCTGGCGCGAAAAAATTGATAGCGGAGGCTAGTATCACCAGTGGGTTGGTTATCCGCTACATTACATGGGCAGGCAGAATTGACTACTTGTATGGATTTGAAATCAAAAACTCTGCCATCGTTGAGTCCTCTCGTTTTGACTCGTCAAGCTCTGTGATACTAGAAAATCAGTTGATAGATGTCATGTCGGCAATCGGACTACAACTTCCTGCTGACGGGCACTTTGCACCATTCGAACGAGGCTACTGGGGCGAACAAACATAGCCTCGTAGTCGTTGGCTTCAATGAGAAAGA
>JAESTW010000089.1 GCA_016763395.1 Kofleriaceae bacterium | reverse complement strand
GACGACGATCAATTCGGGGACTTGTTATCGAATCCCCGAAGCCGTACATCGGCGCTGGGTTCTGGAAAATGGACTTAGCGATCTCGGGCCAGGTAGCCTCGATCCATTCTACGAAAAAGTAGAAGCGATGTTGCAAGTTACGCAAGCTACCGAGAAAACCCTTGGAGAATGCGCGCGGGTGATCGCCCGAGGTGCCCAAGCGCTTGGCTACGATCACGGCCCTCTACTGCGCAATGCGCCGGCCTGTGATGGCCAAGGAGTGTGCTGTTTCGGATGCCCTACTGATGCAAAACGCTCGACCAACGTGAGCTATGTTCCTGCTGCGATACAGCACGGCGCCATGGTGTATTGCAATGCGCATGTCACTGACATTCTCACTGAAGGCGGCCGGGCAGTGGGAATTGACGCGGTTGCAAAGCTCAAATACGGTCATACGAGACGTTTGCGAGTTCGTGCCAATGTGGTGGTTCTCGCCGGTGGTGCACTCGGTACGCCGGCGATGCTTCTCAAAAGCGATCTCGCTAACCGATCGGGCCAGGTTGGCAAAGAGCTCAGCATACATCCAGCGAGTTTTGCGTGGGCGCGAATGGATGAGGATATTCGCGGCTGGACTGCCATTCCTCAGGGCTATGCCATCGACGAGTTTGTCGAGCAAGGGTTGCGCTTTGAAGGGGTTTTTCTGCCGCCCGATTTGGCCGCCGCATCGCTGAGCCAAATTGGTGAGGTTTGGACTGACATGGTTGAGAATTTCCATAAGCTGGCCTGCTTTGGCTTTATGGTCGCCGACGCCTCGCGAGGCCGAGTGACCGTGGGCCGCGATGGTGAGCCGCAAGTGCGTTATCGGCTTGGCGACGCGGATCGAAAACAGATGATTCGAGGTCATGCGATCTTGGCGAGAGTGTATCTAGCCGCCGGTGCGCGTGCCGTCTATCCTGGTCTTGCAGCGCCCTGGGATGTTCTGCGTTCGGAACACGACGTCCAAAGGTTTGAACGTGAGGCCCAACGACAGCTCAAAGCTCGGCACATCAATATCTCGGCATTTCACCCCCTGGGAACTTGTCGTATGCACGTGGATCCAACTCGCGGTGTTACCAGTATGACCGGAGAGACACACCAAGTGCCAAACCTCTATATTTGCGACGGTTCGGCTGTTCCAGGGCCTTTGGGGGTTAATCCGCAGATGACCATCATGGCGTTGGCCGAGCGCAGTGCCCAATTCATCGAGAGATCTCTTGAAAAACAACGCGGGCCAAGTGCCGCAAAGAAGCGTGCGCCCTCCCCAAAACTCGGACTAGAATTTTCTGAGGTGATGGCCGGTACGATGAAGATCGACGGTAACGATGAGGTCGACGTCGAGTTTGAAGTCCGCGCCAGCCTGGATGCAGATAAGGCTGGCATTGATATGGAATCATCCTTCTCCTTGGAGGGACTGATCCGAATTCCCGGCGTCGCTACTGCCGCTCCCTGCCAAGGAACTCTTCTCATGCGCCCACTTGAGCGTGATGCAACGCTCAGCTACACATTGGAGTTTGAGGCCGATGATGGCCGAACTCTTACATTGCGCGGCTCCAAGGATGTCACTCTCCTGAGTCTACTCCGAGGCATGACAACCTTGTACACAAGGCTGTGGCATGAGTCCGAGTTCATCGGCCGTGGCATCTTAAAATTCGATCTGCGCAGCCTACCCAAATGGCTCCGCACCTTCCGAGTTTCTCGCTCGTGACGAGACTTGGCGGCTGCTAACGGCGAATATGGCAAAGCCACCGAAACGAAAAAACCGCTTCAAGCTGCCTGGTGGCAATCTGAAGCGGTTTTAGTCGAGTGAGCCCAGCACGACTCGAACGTGCGACCTACGGATTCGAAGTCCGGCGCTCTATCCATCTGAGCTATGGGCCCCCACTAAAATCACTAACGATTTCAATGGTTGGCGTTATATGCCTTCGATATGAAATTCGCAACTGCTGGAGCCAGAGATTCGCTTCTCAATGCCCGATTCGAATGGAATTTGCCTACTACTGGATCCCTGTGGGGCAATTGCAGTGGATTGAAATAACTGGCACTTTGCCAAGTTCCTGAAATAGTAGCGCGGCAAGCGACAGTCGGTGTGGTCTGGTATGCGACAAAAAGCTTGTAATCTCGCTAGATTAATGTCGTTCACTTTGGGGTATGCAAGCGCGGTTCAACTATGTATCTTAGTGCGGCTTACGACTTATTGACAAGGCGATAAATATGACTATGCGGAAGATTCCTACATACATTATTTCTCTGGCGGTCCTGCTTATAGCGGGAGCCTGTGGTGGCGGTGGCGGCTGTGGTGGCTGCGACTCAGAGCCTCTTCCTCCGGGCGGATTACCGGCCGATCAGACTATTGAGGGTGGTGCGCAACTTCGCATCAGTCAAGATGGCTTTCAAACACTGACGGATCTGATTCCGGCGGTCTTGCAAGACACACTCGCTGGTAGCGCGGCTTGCATCCCCTCTGACAGCTTTGGCGTTGTTATTGGCGATATCGATTATTGCTACCAAAACGACGGTACCTGCGGGCCCGGCTGTGCGGTCAACCTCAATGTAGACAGTATCTCACTCAACGTACCGAGTGACGATGTGCTTCGAGTCGACATGCAGTTTGATGTGGCTATCAACGTGCCACTGCGATTCGATCCGATTATCGGTGGCAACAGCAGCTGCAACATCGTTGCAACCGCGAACAATTTGCGCCTGGTGATGGACATTAACTTCACCATCAATGCGGCCAGTGGCGAGCTTGAGATGAACTTGCTCAGCATTCCGAACCTCGATCTAAGTGTCGACTTCAACCCCAACTGTGGCTCAGTAATTAACGCGCTTGTCGGGTTGGTTGAGGGAGTCATCGACGGAATCGGCGCGATTCTCGGTGTTGGCTTCATCCGAGATCTTCTCACTCCCGTGCTTGAGCCTATAATTCAGGGCTTCCTTCCCGACCCACTTGGAATTGAAGGCGTCGCCAATCTCGGTGGCCTCATCGGGACTCCAACTGCTGGCACCAATCCCACGATGGAAACTCGCATTGTTCCTGGCGGATACGTCTACCTCGAAGGTGGCGGAATGAGCCTCGGCATCATCACTGGCATCAACGCTGACGAAGACCCGAGCACTCGGACACCGGATTTGGACAGCGAGCCTGCTCTGTGCGTACCACCATTTGCCGCACCGGACTTCGGCGCAGCACCAGCGAACCTGGCTCTGAGCCCACGTTCCAACTTCATGCTCAACCCAGCAGACATCTTCCGCGGAGTTCCAGAGACTGGCGACGATGTCGTTATCGGTGTTTCTGAGACGATGCTCGACCAAGTCGGACACCACCTGATTAGCTCCGGCGCTCTCTGTGTAAACATCGGAACAGATACTGTCGGACAGCTCAACTTGGGCGCGATTGGCCTACTTGTTCCTTCCTTTGCAGAGCTTGGAAATAGCAGCGGAGATGATCCGCTGCTCTTGGTTACACGTCCGACTAAGCCGATTGACTTTACTATTGGCGAGGGCACCGAAGAGTCTCCTTCGTTGACAATCTTCTTGAGCGAGTTCCACATCGACTTCTACGCCTTCCTCTTTGAGCGCTACACACGCGGTTTCACTACCGTCCTGGACATGGAAATCGGTATCAACCTCGAATTCGGTACCGACACCGATGGCAACCCAGCGATCATTCCGATGCTCGTCGGTCTTGAGGCCTCCAACATCGGAATCGGAATCGTCAACGAAGAGTTCTTACGTGAAGATGCAGCAACTCTGGAGACCCTCTTCCCAACCATTCTCGACTTGATCTTGCCAATGGCAACCGGTGCTATTGGACCGATTGCGCTTCCTGAAATTGCCGGCTTC
>JAESTW010000088.1 GCA_016763395.1 Kofleriaceae bacterium | reverse complement strand
GATCGCCGCCGAGAGCAAGGTAACGATGATTGTGTTGGGTGTAGGGAAATCGATAGACCCGGCTTTGGCCAAGCTTGAAACAAAAGCAGTTTACCTAACACCACTCTCCAGATTGCCAAACGACGAGCGCTTGCGCCTCTACCAAGAACTCAACTCGCGCCATGTCGCGACCTTCTCGATTCTTGGCGAGCAAGAGGTTCGCGCCGGTGTGTTGGTCGGTAGGCGCCCAGTGACTAGCAGCGACAAAATTGCTCGCCGCGTTGCGTTGCACATCGTCCGTATCGCTAGAGGGGACGCGCCTGAGTCACTTCGCGTCTCCATGCAGCTCCCGGAACGGTTGATGATAAACATGAAAACGGCTCGTACGATTAAAATCTCACCCAGTTGGCGAGTACTAACCGAGGCCGAGCTCATTGATTATGCAAGTGGCCGGACAGCGAGGAAGATTGATCTGATCTCGGTAATGAAGGAGGCCCTAGCTGGCAACCTCAACGTCAGGGCGTTAGAGCTAGCGCTCAGCGCAGGCGAGGCGAGTGTGCGTGGTTCCAGAGCATCGTTGCTTCCAAACATTAGCGCCTCTAGCACCGCTCGTACCATTGATAAGGATGGTGCCCTCTTTGCGCCTCAGCATCTCTGGAACGGTAAAATCAGCGCGACGCAAGTCCTCTGGTCCGAGCGGGCTTGGGCGGGCTATTCCGTTCAGAAGCTCGCGCAAAAGTCACGAAAATACGAACTTGTGACGGGCAAGCTCGACGTACTTGGCGATGTCGCCGTTGCGTACCTCAATGTTGTCCGAGCTAAGACAGTGGTACGAATCCAGCACGACAATCTGAAGGCTACTCGTGCCAACCTTGAAGCCGCAAGGGCGCAATTTGATGCGGGTGCCAGTTCGAAGGCGGACGTCTATCGCTGGGACTCGCAGATCGCCAACGCCAGAAAAGCTCTTATCGATGCCAGTGCCTCTCGAAATATTGCCGAAATTTCGCTTCAACAGATTCTGAATCGACCCCCAGAGGAACGCTTTGAAACGACTGATGAGCTTTCTCAACCACAGGCGATCGAACTCCTGCAGGGGATTGAGCGCTACCTCAATAATCCATCTACCTTTCGGCTCTTTCGCCAGTTTCTAATTGCAGAAGCTGTCCGAAGATCGCCTGAGATTCAACAGCTTGATGCTGCGATTGCCGTACAAGTCCGACTGGAGAAATCAGCGAAGCGCGCACTCTACTCCCCAACACTGTCCGCTACTGGTAGTGTGAGCCAACGTTTTTATCGAGGTGGGGCCAGCTCAACGCAACCTGTCCCCAATGGTACCGATTGGTTTTTGGGACTCACCCTCAGTGTGCCAATTTATGAAGGCGGGCGATATGCGGAAATTGATCGCAATAGTCTCGAGGTTTCTCGTCTCCAGGCACAACGTCTCAACATAGAAAACTCGATTTCGCAACGTGCAGCCACAAGGCTTCACCAAATGGGCGCGAGTTTTGCCGGCATCGGACTGGGCCGTGAGGCCGCGGAAGCCGCGGAAGAGAACTACAAGCTTGTTGCTGCTGCGTATGCAGAGGGCGCAGTGCGCATCGTTGACGTGATTGATGCCCAAAACGCATGGTTTACTTCGGACAGCCGCGCAGCCGATTCAGTCTATGTCTTCTTGATCGATTGGATGAACGTGCAGCGCGCCGTTGGGCACTTCACTACACTTATGGAAAAAAGTGAGCGGCAGGTACTCATCAAACGAGTAGATGCGTATATCGCTCAAGAGAAGCAAGCACCCTGACAAGAGCTGGGAATCCAGGCGGGGAAGCCCCTCGCTACCCAACCAGGTATCGGTGGTTGGGGTCCTTCTCTATTCGACGGAACAATTCGCGTGCGCTCAAGAGGACTTGCATGGCGTAGCGGATACCCGAATTAGGACCTTACTACTGCCTGCATTTAGGACCTTACTATTGTGTTCCTGCAGAATGGAATACGATGCACAAGTGGGGCGTTTCAGCCACTATGAACGAGTATCTACAACCACACACAGCCAGACGGGCGATTTCGCGCATGGTGCTCGTGATGGTGCTCGTTGCCAGCCCAGTTGTTATGTCCTCAGTGGCCGATGCCTACGAATGTGAAGAGGAGACTCCTCAGCCGTATTTGCTCCTACCCCTCGTAAACGCGCCACTCAACACGCGCATCTGGGTCGCAGGCGGACCAGCATCCAACTGGAAGGTCTGCTCCGGCAATACGTGCATAGCGCTCGCGGTTAGGAAGTCGAAGTATCGCGACACCTTCGAGCTCTCTCCGCAGAGCCTTCTTAAGCCCAGAACAAAGTACGCCGTCACCGCTCTGGTCGAGTCAAAACGCGTCACGGTAGGCACGTTCTCGACGGGGACGCGGGTCGACAGAACAGCCCCTACCGGAAAAGCACTCACCCGATTAAAGCCCGTCGACTATGGAGACCAGAGCGATGTCGGAATGCGCCAGGGCTATCGCCTTGAGATGGAGGGCTCGTCGCGCGATGCCGCCAGCGACTTTCTCATGGGCGTGTGGGCTGCACAGGGCCAGCCCGACTACAACCGATTGCCAGACGCTATCCTGCGTAAATCCAAGGACGGTACATTCACTATGGACACGGGTGCCATTTGCGATACCACGCACTTTCCGTTCCTCGATCTGTTCATAGGACAACACTGGTCGGACAATACGCCGCGTTTCGTGATCGGCGTCAGAGCAATCGACCGAGCCGGAAATCTTGGGCCAGCAACACAGGAGACCGTTGACTTTGGTCACGCAGTGATCGAATCAGAAGGGATTGAATTCGCATGCATGCTCGGCGGGCCGGATGTTGAACCAACGCCGAAGATCGTTCCCGGTCAGTTCGCCTCTTTGGATAGCAATGTCTGGGTCTTCTTGAACACGGTCATTGGTTTCGCTCCACCTCCCAAGCTTGAGTTATGGGACGCCGACCGAGACACGAAAGTCAATATTCGAGTTACTGGCAACGACGTGGTTATGACGCTAAATCCAACATCTGTGTTGCGCCCGAACACTGACTATCGAATCTTGAACAACAAACGTGAGATCGGAGACTTCCGCACAGGCACTAGACGGCGGGCCAAGAGGATTCGGCCAGCACCGAAACTCCAAAAGCCTCGCGTGCTACGTATCGGTCGGGCACTCAATGAAATTGTAATCCAGCTCCAAGGAGGAGCAGCACCCCTCTACGAAGTGCGAATTGTTGGCGACAAGAAGCTGATTGCCAAAACGATTATGCAAGCTCCAAAAGGAGTATTGCGGATCAGGGAAGAGCTCTGCATCGCATCTGACTTCAGCATGTCTAGCTTGCAACGAGCCAACACGCTCGTCTTCCGAGTACGGGCACTCAATACCTCAGGACGCGTTGGCCGCTGGGCTGAAGCGACGCTGTCGGCAAGCTCCTACCGCTAACTCTGATGACTGGACCGTCATCAGGGATCAAGAGTGCACTGTGGAGTCGGATTTCATTGCTACAGTTAGACAATTTGGGTCACTCATTTGCTTCCCAGTTCCTGATAATATTGGCGACGGGCTAACTGGGGAGGCGCTGATCCACGCATCGCCGATATCACCGGGTACAGAGTGTTGCTTAGGGCTTGGAGGCATATCAAATACAATGGAGACGATGAGAAACTGCTTCAAGTTGAACTCGGCGCGCAACTAGCCAGAATGACGTAAGAGATGTGATCTATCTTGAGCTATCATCGTAGCTCAAACCCTTTGCGTCGGAAAGCCGAGCGCTTTGTTATCAAAGCCATCACATAACTAGACCCAGCTGGCTACTCACTCTAGGATGACCGGGCTCATGTCGGATAATAGAAATTTAACGCGTACTCACAGTTCTGTTGCGGCGGTTCAGCGTGAACTCATGCTTGGCCAGCGCGGCGCTGTGATTTGGCTTACGGGGCTTTCGGGCTCGGGCAAGTCGACTTTGGCGTACGCCCTAGAGCGTCGGCTGACGAAGATGGGACGGCTGACATTCGCGTTAGATGGCGACAATGTCCGGATGGGTCTGTGCAAGGATCTGGGATTTACTCCAGAAGATCGCAACGAGAACATTCGCCGGATTGGCGAGGTTGCAGCGCTCTTTGCCGAGGCCGGAGTACTGGTGCTCACTTCGTTCATTTCACCGTACAGCCAAGATAGAGCAACGGCTCGCGCGACCTCCAAGGGTTCCTTTGTTGAGGTGTACTTGGATGTCTCGGTTGAGGTTTGTGAGCGCAGAGACCCCAAGGGTTTGTACAAAAAAGCTCGCGCGGGTGAGATTGCCAACTTTACCGGAATCAGTGCTCCCTACGAAGAACCCGCAGAGCCGGAAATTCGAGTCAATACCGAAGAACTCAATGTTGAAGAGTGCGTGGACAAAATCGTCGCGTATCTCGATACAAAGGGTTACTTCAACGTTGAGTCACTAAAAAAACAAGCAGAAGAGGCCCAAGCATGAGCCGATATCAAGTTAGTCACCTCGATGAACTCGAGGCAGAAGCCATTCACATTATTCGCGAGGTTGTCGCCGAGTTTGAAAACCCGGTGATGCTCTACTCCATCGGCAAAGACTCCTCCGTCATGGTCCGTTTGGCACGAAAGGCCTTTGCACCGGGCAAGATGCCCTTTCCTCTCTTGCACGTCGACACCGGCTTCAAGTTCAAAGAGATGTACGAGTTTCGCGAAAAGTTCGTAAAGAGCATTGGTGCAGATCTGATCGTTGCAGGCAACCAAGAGGCGCGAGCTCAGGGTACCAATCCATTCGATCTAGGGACATCGAAGTGTTGCTCACTGCTCAAGACCAAAGGCCTTCTCGACGCTCTTAAAGATGGCAAGTTCGATGCAGCTTTTGGTGGCGCACGGCGTGATGAAGAGAAATCACGAGCCAAAGAGCGCGTCTATTCTTTTCGCGACAAATTCGGACACTGGGACCCAAAGAACCAGCGCCCCGAGCTGTGGAATATCTACAACGGACAACACAACAAGGGTGAAAACATCCGTGTCTTCCCGCTCTCCAATTGGACAGAACTCGACGTCTGGCTCTACATTTACAAAGAGGACATCCCGATCGTCCCGATGTATTTCGCCAAGAAGCGTCCGATGGTTGTCCGAGAACATATGCTGCTTCCAGCAGAGGGACCCATGCGATTGCGTGAAGGCGAAGTACCCGAAGATGTCTGGTGCCGCTTTCGAACACTCGGATGCTCACCTTGTACGGGCGCTGTACGTTCCCACGCAGATACACTAGAGCTTGTCATTGAAGAGATCATGACAACGAGACAGAGCGAGCGCATTACTCGCATTATCGATCACGACAGAGACGGCTCTATGGAGCTTAAGAAGCGAGAAGGATACTTTTAGACATGGGCATCGAAGAGCTTCTCAAAGAGAACGACACCAAAGACCTGCTGCGCTTTCTGACCTGCGGCAGCGTAGATGACGGCAAATCGACCATGATCGGTCGCCTTTTGCACGACAGCAAGCAGATCTACGAGGACCATCTCACCACCTTGAAGAAGGACTCCAAGAAGGTTGGATCTGCCGGTGAGGCAATCGACTTCAGCCTGCTTCTCGACGGTCTCAAAGCCGAGCGTGAGCAGGGCATCACCATCGATGTCGCGTACCGTTACTTCTCGACGCCCAAGCGAAAATTCATCATCGCTGATTGTCCGGGCCACGAGCAGTACACGCGAAACATGGCAACCGGCGCGTCTACCGCAAACCTCGCCATTGTACTCATCGACGCTCGTCACGGAGTTGTCCAGCAAACTCGGCGCCACAGTTTTATCGCCTCCTTGCTCGATATCGGACAAATTGTAGTTGCTGTCAACAAGATGGATCTGGTGGACTACTCCGAAGAAGTCTACGAGAAAATTCGCAAAGACTACGAAGATTTCGCCTCCAGACTTCAGGTGCGTAACATCACCTTTATCCCGATGTCCGCGCTGCTGGGCGACAACATTGTCGAGCAGAGTGCCAAGATGCCCTGGTACAATGGCCGGCCACTGCTCTCGTACTTGCAGACAGTTCATATTGCGTCGGACAGAAATCTGGTCGACTTGCGCTTTCCGGTTCAGTACGTATTGCGACAAGACATGAACTTTCGGGGCTACTGCGGTACCGTTGCATCGGGCATTCTTCGTCCGGGCGCTGAAATTCAGATCTTGCCATCGGGGCGGAAAACCAAGATCAAATCGATTCACAACTTCGAGGGAACTCTCGAAGAGGCATTCCCGCCAATGGCCGTCACTATCGCCGTCGAAGATGATGTCGATATCAGTCGCGGAGATATGCTTGTTTCACCAAACAACTTGCCCAAAGTGAGTCAGAGCTTTGATGCCGCAGTTGTCTGGATGAGCGATGAGCCGCTGGACACAGAGCGCCACTACCGAATCAAGCACGGGGCACTAGAGGCACAGGCCGAGGTCGCTGAGGTCGTATACAAATTTAACGTCAACACCATTGGCCGAGAAGACGCGACGACCTTAGAGCTCAACGAGATCGGACGGCTGCGCATTGAGACCAGCCGCCCAATGGTCTTTGATGCCTATCGGCGAAATCGCAACACAGGCAGCTTCATTCTAGTCGATAGTATTACGAACGCGACTGTTGCCGCTGGCATGATCGTCGAGCGCGGAAACGCAGAAGACAACTCGGACAAGTTCAAGGTAAGCACCAACATCCGCGAGCAAGTCAGTCGAGTGTCCGCGGACGAGAGAGCCGAGAGACTCAAGCAAAAGGCCGCAACAGTTTGGCTCACCGGAATACCCTGCGCTGGGAAAACCACCATTGCCTACGGCTTGGAGCGACACCTCTTTGACCAAGGGCTACAGGTACACGTACTGGACGGCGAAAACATGCGCCATGGCATCTCCGAGAATCTCGGGTTCAGTGCGCTCGACCGATCAGAGAATTCCCGACGTGTTTCTCATGTTGCCAAACTGTGTAACGATATCGGACTTATCACCATTGTCGCTCTAACCTCGCCCTTTGAGCAGTCTC
>JAESTW010000087.1 GCA_016763395.1 Kofleriaceae bacterium | reverse complement strand
TCGAAGATACCAAGAGCGGTGCAATCCTCTTCGTCGGACGTGTTGTCGACCCTCGCTGATCCCGGCTTGGGCTATACGGCCATTGTTCCCCAAAAGTTAAGACCTGCGATGCCGCGTTCTCGCCTACTCTGAATAGGGCACAAATATCGTGCCGCCAGCGCGGGGCTTGTGCCAAAAGAAGTAGCTCCAGGTCACTTGCAAGTCCTTAGCGACACTCAGCTCATAGTCGCTCAAGTTGAGATGTGCGTGCACTAGGATACGGTGCCTCGCTGGAATCGTAACGCGCATCGCTGATGGGGAACGGATGGTCGTGGTTTTTTAGTGGCGCGGAATTGTTCTTCGGGGAGTTCGAGTAGAAGACCGCTTGCGGTGATGGGAAAGAGTATCAGCGACGTTTCTGCGCCTGCGTTGACGAGTTCCAAGCTAGCGACCAAAATATTGTTCTCGATCTTGCTACCTAGAAAATTCAGTGCGACACGGTGAGCTGATTCTCTATCGCCGAGGGCTGGTGGCACTTTAGCTCTTGAGCTCCGAGATATTCTTAACCGGAAGCTGCCCACCTTCTGCGACCAAGTGATAGTAGCCCTTACCGTGGTCTCCGTCAACCATCGCTATCTTGATGGTTCTGTCTGGGCTGTATTGATATGTGGAACGATGCTCTGGGTTCAAAGATGTCTGTAGATTTAGCTCGGCTGTCTTTGTCAACACGCATTAGAGAAGTCCGGACTGACCGCGCGTTGTTTCTATCTCAGTGATTGTTGACACGTTCTGGAGGTTTGAGAAGCGTCATTTTGCCTTGGCGCGAATAATAAACGATCGTATAGCGTTGCAGCCCACATGTATCAACGAAGTCAATACCTTGCCGCTCTACTCTCCCTCAGTGCGTGCTCTGGTGCGAGCAAAACGGCTTCGCCTGAGTTGGCAGATCCACTTCCAAGAGAAGGCAAAAGCATGCAGACCGTTGCCGCCGAAACACTTGGAGACCGTTCCGCTTGCTTACTCATCACCAATGCAGCAGGAGAGCCGCTATTGCGAACCGACGAGGATCGGTGTGCCCATCCCTACCGGCCCTTCTCGACATTTAAAATTCCCAATTCGATCATTGGCCTCGAAACGGGGCATCTCAAAGACGCCAAAAGTGACATCGAATGGGACTCCAAAACCTATCCCCCGCAGGATTGGTGGCCCGCCGTTTGGACGGCGCAAACCCACGACCTGCGCTCTGCATTTCGCTACTCACACGTCCCGTATTATCGAACCCTAGCCACGCAAATTAGCAAAGAGACGATGGCGAAGTACATCTCGCAATTCGGTTATGGAAATCAGAACGTTTCGGGGTCACAAGATTCGTTTTGGTTGAACGGCGACATTGCGATTTCTGCAGATCAGCAAATTGAATTCTTGCGCCGTTTCTATGAGGAGCGGCTCGGCGTGTCCCCCCACACGACAGCTGTCGTCAAGGACATCTTCGTTCGCGATCGATCTGGCGATGCAGTATTAAGTGCAAAGACCGGAACCGGAGTGGCCGAGGACGGGAGTGCCCTTGCATGGCTCGTCGGCTACGTAGAAAACGTCGGAGCTGTACACTACTTTGCCCTCAACGTGTCTAACGATGATGCGGACAGCGTCTCGCCAAAATGGAGAGTCGACACTATTGAAGCTGTACTCGCGTCTGAAGGGATTTGGCCATCGAGCGGTGAACCCGTTCCGTAGCCACGATTCTTTTGTCCGCACGGGCGGAATGCGAAGGTGGTAGAGGCGAAAAGCCAACGCCTTTGCCACGGCAACCTAAGCGGTTTGGCCTTGGGTATAACAGCGGTATCTGTTGCCCGGTAGAGACGGCGCGGCATTCCTTCCGCTGCGCACGTCCGCGATTCCACTTGTCTTGCCCTTCTCCTCCACCACAAGGGTGGCTAGGGTCTCGTGGTCACCTGACATCGTTCGCTTGACCCTGGTGTGCGTCGGCGTAATTGAGATACCCGCGTAGTTGAAGGTCTAGAAGCGCTACGGCCGCCACTTTCTTCGAATCGATACCGAAAGATTTGGTTAGCACCTTGTCCGGAAATGGACAATAAGAGTGACATTGCAATCGAGATATTCAAAGTCATGTCCGACTCCGCGCTCAAAACCAACACTGGCTTGCGAGACGGGGACTGGGGAACTAGTCATCATTTTCTTCTCCGGGGTATTTGCTACTACTTGAGGGGCCATTGCAGCGGTTGTTTTGTGGTCATTCTGAACACGAGAGCACGTGACGTAGCAAAGATTGCTACAAATCCCTGATTGTGGGGATGTTCCAAATCGGTTTTACTTCGAGGATGAAAGCAGTTGGTATCTCCTTTGTCTGTACTCTCCTACTCATGTCCGGTTGCACCAGTGACTCCGGCAACGAACAAACTGTCGACAGTGGCAGTGGTAGCGGCTGCCCGGACGCGAGAGCCCAAGATATCGTAGATGCGGGTATTGATGCAGCCTCACTCCCAAGTGTCGACAGCGGTCCCAGTGGATGCTTTGGAACTACCGCCGCGTCGGTAATGACAACCTGCGAAGGATTTGCGGTGGGCATGCAGTGTAGTCCTCTTCAAGGATGCAGGGAGTCTGGCACATGTCGAGCTCGCCAATCAGAGCTCGACTGCAATCTCCGTGGCGTGTCCCAGTGCGGTTTTGGGGTCGGACTAAACAATTGCCATGTAGAAGAAGGAACCAACCCGCCCAGTACATTTCGCTGCGTACAAACGGATAGAGCCGGTGAGTGTGAGAATGGCCAACAGATTGATCGTGGTTCATGCATCAACTTTGACGGATCGGCCAACACCGAAGGCGATGTTTGCGTTTGGGACAGCGGTGGTACCCCCACGTGTATCGCGATGGAATGTGAGGGATTTCCTGTTGCACAGTTTTGCAATCCTATCGATGGCTGCTCGTGGAATAACTGAGAATCACGTTATTCGGTTAACAATCGAATACTCGTTCGATACAGTGCTACCGTCCCGCCGTGCCACAAACGAAGGGCGGTGATGTTGCCGCACAATCTGCTTTTCGCCAATGGTCGAGCGACGCGACACGCAAGCGAATCCAGGCGACGTCCGGGCTTATGGTCTTTGTCTTCTCCTTGGCTCTGGCAATCGAGTTTGTTGTAGATAGCGAAGAAGTTGAGCGGGCTGCGGGAACCGATTGGCTGCCGGTGCAATTATTGGCGTGTGTCGTTTGTTGGATATGCATGCGCTACATGAGATTTCGCCAGTGGCATCCGGCAATTGTGGCAACGCCTTTCTATTCGCTGGTCTCGGGCACTGGTGGGTATTACTTGGGTTCGATGGGAGGGTTCGATGGCCCTTTTTTCTACAGCTCCTACATGATTGCGCCACTCTTGGTGTTTTTGCCTTTCCCGATACTCATCCGAGTTGGCATGAGTGTGACAATTGTCTGCTGCTTTGTTGCGGCCTATCTGATTCCACACCCTGAGTATTTATCCTACCCGCTACTGCACATCCCGATTACCTACTTAGTCACCGGAAACATTGTAGCGATTGCACTCGGACACTGGGGCTACAAACTGGCTCGCGAGCGATTCATGCTGGCCGAGTTACTGTCGCAATACAATGTCCGGCTCAATGACGAAGTGGAACAGAAGACCGATGAGGTAACAACTCTTCTCGACCGCATGGAGGACATACGAGACTCGGAACGCGCCGATCTGGCCCGAGCGCTACACGACGACCTCGGACAACTCATCGTCGGTGCGCGCATGGAAATCACAAATCTCGAGCGACGATTCAACGCGGACAACGACCGCGACAGTGTACAAGAGTTGGATTTCCTGGCAGAAATCGTCGAGGGACTCAACTGCTCGTCGAGGACTATTATTCACGGACTTCGAGAACGGGACGACAATCGCCCTGTAGCCAACAAGCTCGAATCACTCATGCAGTCAGTCGAGACTCGCTTTCCCTTGACCACCACATTGACAATTGGGAGCGGAACCGACAATTTGTCCGGACCGGTAAGTGAGTTTGTATACAGAACCTGCCAGGAAGCACTTACCAACATCGTAAAACACTCAGGCGCTTCAGAGGTGAGCATCAATCTAAGCACTCAAACCGTCCACGAAAGTCCAGTCATTACACTTAGCCTACAGATCAAGGACAACGGCCGAGGATTTACCGGACAAGATATTGCTACACACGCAATACCAGCCGACGAAGCACCACAAGGAGGGCTCGGACTCAAAGGCATGCGCGAGCGGGCATTTCAGCTTGGTGGTACATTAACAATCACCTCGGTAAACACCGGGACAAAGATCACGGCCCATATTCCACTGCCGGACAAGACGCAATGACTTCTACAGCTCCAATTCATCTCTTGGTCGCTGATGATCACCCTATTGTAACCCAGGGAATGCAACGTTTTTTCGCAACTAGCACGGAACACTCCGTGCTTGCGACAGCGACTTGCGTGTCCGAAGTACTAGAGCAGCTTGAGCAGCACGATATCGATATCGCAATCCTAGACATTCAGATGCCCGGCCTCACTGGTCCTGAGGCTATCTCTGAGATTGCAAAGACTGGAGTGAAAATCATTCTTTACAGTCTGATGGCCGAGAATGCCCTCGTTGCCTCTCTGATTAACGCTGGCGCGACTGGCTTTGTGTCCAAAGCGGCCCCCCTCGATGTCCTCTCCGAAGCCATCAATGTGGTGCACGCCGGTGAAACGTATTTGTCCGACACCATGCGCTTGTTGATGTCCGACAGTGACCCGCCGCAT
>JAESTW010000086.1 GCA_016763395.1 Kofleriaceae bacterium | reverse complement strand
TCCGGCGGGTGCACAGGCGGATTGGCGCTTTCCGGTGTCGGGTAGGCCGTGGTCGATTGATCACAAAACCTATCTGGAGCTATTGGAAGAAAGCCAATACGCCGCTTGGCTCGCTGCCTTTGGATTCCGAGCGAATCACTTTACCATTGCTGTGCACAAGTTGAAATCCGTTGAATCTCTTGGAGCACTGAATCAGGTATTGCTGAAAGAAGGCTTCACTCTCAACGATCAAGGCGGGCAAATTAAAGGATCGCCGCAACAAGGGCTAGAGCAGAGTTCGACGATGGCCGATAGAGTACCTGTGGAATTTAGCGATGGCAGTTTTAGTATTCCCTCGTGCTACTACGAGTTCGCGTTCCGTCACAAAATGAAGGACGATACTCTGTTTAACGGGTTCATCGCAGGATCGGCGACCCACCTCTTCGATAGCACAAATGCGCAAAGTTGACGCCTTTGCATGTCAACCTTATGAGCCTGATGACCGACTCTCTATGTTGTGAACAAGTGCGCACAACTCGCCAAAGGATACGAGGTCAGTTTGGCTGATTCGCCAGAAATTGATCCGGAGATTGATCCGGAACTGTCCCGCGTGCTCAAGGAGCAATTGGACAATGCAATCGCCAGTGCCGAGGTCAACATGGCCTTTCTGGATGTTCGTGTCGCCGGCCGCGTGTTTCAAGTCGGCCGGGAAATGGATCCGGAGCTGTTGGAAGCGGTTGTGCACTCGGGGCTTGGGCGGACACAAATCGTTGTCTCCGATGTGGATAGCGATCCACGTGTGCCTTTGTCTTGGCAGGGCAGGGGGGTTGGAGCTTGCGCCAGTATGCCGCTTCTCGTGGACAATCGAGTTTGCGGAGCCGTACATGTGTTCGACAAGAGTTCTCGGAGCTTTGATGATTCACAAATAGAGGCTCTCAGTGATATCGCCTATATCATTGGCAAGCGCCTCGAACGATTCTTAGGACCAGAAATGGAGGAGCGCCGCGAGTCTCTAATGAGGCGCGCCGTGTCTCCAGCCTTCGCCGAGCTTCGCAACGCGCTGGTTCCGCTCAATCTAGGAACTTCGGATTTGCGAATGGTGGCATCGGACATGCAAGCGCTTATCAACGAAGTGTCCGAATCTCAATCGGAAGATCATTTGGTTGCCGGACGCGCCTATGAAGATTTGCTCTCACTGATCGAAGAAATGTCACGCGCCTCTGATCGGGTGCGAGAAGTCGTGATGGTGGTAGAGGGAATCTGGGGCGAAGGCGGCCGGAATATCGTTCTCAAAGAAATTCTCGATACCTCGGCGGGACTAGCATTGCACTCCACTCGACTGGTAGGCGGGGTGAATATGCCAGAGGTTCCTCGAGAATACTCGGTAAAAGCACGCCGCTCGGTCGTAGTCGCAGGGTTGAGCCTACTTCTCTCTCGAGCCGCAGAGATCGACTCCAGCAACGTCATGGAGGTCACTCCTTTGAACCTGGAATTAGAGGTTCACACAGACTTTTTCTTATTGCATGTCATGGGTAAAAACATGAGTGTAGAAGAGTGCCAAAAGGTGGCGTCCGAAGTGGAGATGCTGCTCCTTGGCGATCTCGATTTGAGCGTCGACACCAATGGCAACACCGTGGTGATGCGCCTATCCCGGGTTTCCTAGTCTAGTGCGTCATCCATGCTAAAAACTTGAGTTCGACGCTAGGAAGCTCGAGACACCCGATTGTCGCTTCGAATGTCTCGCTCCCGCTATCGTGAGACTTTGGTCAGCACTCCAATGATATGTCGAAAGTGCCCCTGTAGCGATTCGTCGAATGACTCAATGTAGCCAATCGCGCATGCCACCTCAATACCAGCCCGAGTCTCTAACGCCGACCCCAGCGCATCCCCATATCGCACTCTCCTGCGCCCATCGCGAACCGCAGACCCCTCCGCCAGATTCAGAACAACACTAACGCTCGATGCGGATGCGTAAGAAGGAAAGAGACGGGGCGGACATGATGAAGGACGGGCAATTCCTAGATTAAGATTAGATGACGCACTAGGCTAAACCGGACAAATTGCGTTTTGGGGCGTTGCTAAGATGCCCAAACGTTTGACCTCGATACTCTTGTTGTTGCGCACTTTGCCAATGACCCAGACTTTGTAGTTTGGGCCAGCGATTCGTGGAACCGCCAGGGGACCGGAGAGACTGAGTCGCTGAGTCTGAGTCTCTAGGACTAGGTGTTGCCATTGACCTTGTCCGACCACCCGAACACATCCAACCAGCGGGGCTCCCTCACCGGCGATATCGATGATGGAGTACCCAAGAGAGTCGACCTCAATGGTATGTCCTTCAAGCCGGGCAACTTCAAGCCGGGTAACCTCTGCAGCCCGCTGAGTCGGCGAGTTGACACCAACTATCGGTACAAGAAGGGTAGCCAGAGCAGGTACGAGCGGGGAGAGCCAGAGCATCAGTCTGCTACCCCAACTGGGAAAAATAGTTTCGCAGCGCAATCAGGGCTTTGGTATTGAGGGTGGCAAATTGGATTCCCATGCCCGCACTGCCCTGTTCACCGGATTTAATCCAGCACACTTCGCCGTCAATTCGCAGCTGGTCCGTTTGGCTGGGCACCTTCAAATGCAGTTTTAGTTTGGAGCCAACTGCCTCGGGTGTAAGACTGAGTAGAAACACGCCTCCGACCCCCAGATTGATAGCCACCGTCTTGCTCTCGTTTTCACCGGCTGCGGTTTTGCTCCCATCTGAGCGTCGATAGCTCAAATCGACTCGATTTCCCGGGCTGGCACGACCACGAAAATGATCTCGCTTCTCGCCGCCTAGATTTTTTGGTGGGGGAGTGTTGGTCACAGGTGACTAACATAGCAGAAATACACGCTGCTGCCGGAGGCACTGGCCAATCTCCGTGTTTGACCGAATCGGATTCAACGAGTAGGGTCACGGCGCCGTGAGGATGCACTTGATAGGGATAGGCGGAACCGGGATGGGAGCTCTAGCTGGGCTGCTCGTAGCTGCAGGACATGAAGTCCGCGGATCGGATGGACCGATCTACCCGCCGATGAGTGACCAGCTCGCCGCAATGGAGGTCACTGTCTTCTCTGGCTACGCTGCCAGAAATCTCGACTGGAAACCGGAAGTCGTCGTGGTTGGAAACACTTGCAAGCGAGACAACATCGAAGTGCTCGCAGCGCAAGAGCGTGGCTACGACTTGAAATCTCTACCGGGAATGCTGGGCGAGCATGTGATGGGCGACAAGCACGCCATTGTAGTCGCCGGCACCCACGGCAAGACCACGACATCCTCCTTGATGTCCCACATTCTAATTTCTGCGCAGCGTGATCCGAGTATTTTTGTCGGTGGCGTACTGAGCGATCTGGGGCGAGGATGGAGAGTAGGCGAGGGCGCAGATTTTGTAGTAGAGGGTGATGAGTACGACTCCGCTTTCTTCGACAAGCAGAGCAAGTTTTTGCACTACAAACCGCAGAGTGCCGTGCTCACCTCGGTGGAACTCGATCACGTTGATATTTTCTCGTCCATGGAAGCTGTCCGGGAGACCTTTCGGAAATTCGTTGCACTGATACCTGACGATGGTCTGCTGATGGTAGCGGCATCCAGTCCCGAGGCGGTTACCATCGCAGAGGGAGCAGACTGCAACGTCGAGAAGTATGCGGTAGAGGTCGGAGAAAAAATCTCGCAAGATGTTGCGTGGGTGATTCGCAACGTGAAAGATTTGCCCTCAGGTCGCTGCCTATTCGAGGTGTATCGCTTTGGCGAACTCTTCGACAATTATGAGATGATCATGAGCGGGCAACACAACCTAGAGAACGCTTTGGCATGTATCGCCGTCGCCCATTCTCGAGGTATCGATCGGCGGGAGATTCGTCGTGGTGTTGCTACTTTTTCTGGTGTTGCTCGCAGACAGCAATTTCGCGGGCAAGCGCAGGGCGTCACCATCATCGAGGACTACGGACATCACCCCTCGGCGATCGCCACAACACTGCGCGGCTTGCATCACCGATTCGGCAAAAAACGTCTGATTGCCGTGTATGAGCCTCGCACTGCCACCGCGCGTCGAAAGACATTTCAGTCGGAGTTCGCAGATGCTTTCGCCAACGCGGATGAGTTGATCGTAGGGGCTCTTTACAGCCCGGACGCCATTCCCAAGGAGGAGCGCTTTGATCCGGCGAAACTCGCCTTGGAGGTACATCAAGATGGAACTCCGGCTACCTACTGTGCGGACGTCGATAGTATCGTCGAGCATGTGGTCGAGTCAGCTCGTCCGGGCGAAGTCGTTGTCATCTTCAGTACTGGCGCCTTCGGAGGAATCTTTGACAAGCTTCTAAAGAGCTTGGGCGACGCCATTGTTCCGGCAACGCGTAGCCATCTTGAGCCCATCTCGGCACTCATGGTTGAGCTCGGTATTGACGACAGAGATTTGAGTGAAGAGAAGATGCGAGACTTTCTCGCGCTAGAGAACGAGAATGGCCTTATCGGTTGTGTAGGCTTAGAAGTTTTCGGAGAAGATGCAGTCTTGCGCTCTCTCGCAGTATCTCCCTCACAGAGAGGAATCGGCTACGGTTGGATGCTGGCGGACATGACGATTAGTCTGGCCCGTTTTCGCGGTGTGAGACGCTTGTATCTGGTCACCGAGAAAGCCAGTGACTTTTTTGCGGCCAAACACGGTTTTCATATTGTGGATTTGTCTACCGCTCCACATAGCGTTACCAAGTCGTCCACCTTTGCTCTTCGGCGCGAAGGCTGGGTGCCGATGCGCCTTGACCTGTAATCTTTTCACCTAGTCCTTTCACCTAGTCCTTTCACCTTGTTCCCCACCCAGTTCTCCACAAGCTATGACTGCCAAGCCCGAACATAGAGAGGCCCTCGCGATTGCCTCACAGGTTGCAGCAGAGGCCGCAGTGCTCTTGCGTGGTGCACAGGAGGACATAGGTGAAATTCGCAACAAATCGACTCACCGAGACTGGGTAACCCAATGGGATACTCGGGCCGAGGAGCTAATTTTGAGTCGCTTGCACCAGCTCGCACCAGGCGTTCCGGTATTGGCAGAGGAAAGCGGACAACATGGCAGCGAAGAGGCGAGCACCTATTGGCTCGTCGATCCAATTGACGGTACCGTCAACTTCGCCCACGGCTTACCTCTTTTTGGCATTTGTATCTCGCTAGAGGAGGCCGGACAACCGGTGGCGGCAGCAGTGGAGGCGCCCGCAATGTCGTGGACCTTCGCGGCGAGTTTGGGCGGCGGTTCAACTTGCAATGGCAAGCCTATGTCGGTCAGCAAACGCGAACGATTGGACGAGTCGATTCTCGCGAGCGGCTTCCCTTACGACCGCGCGACCAGCGGACATAACTTTCCACAATGGGAGCACTTTCAGCGAAAGGCCGGCGCTTGTAGGCGTTTTGGTGCAGCCTCTCTGGACCTGTGCATGGTCGCCAAAGGCGTACTCGATGGCTATTGGGAAACTCGTCTCTCGCCTTGGGATCTCTCGGCTGGCGCACTAATGGTGC
>JAESTW010000004.1 GCA_016763395.1 Kofleriaceae bacterium | reverse complement strand
GGCAGCAGTTATTTTCCTTGATCAAGCCAGTAGAGCTTGGAATCGTCCGAGTGCTGAAAGTAAAACGAGAAGTCTGAGTTATCCTGGTTCATATCGCACTTTGCGAGTAAGTAGTACCAGTCCGTCACAGGCGCGGTGTAGTTGAATTTGGTAGCATCGGCGGCAATCGCTCCTACAGTGCCAGTCACTACAGTGTAGATGCATCGGACATCCCGAGTGTCCGGTGAGAACCGCAACTTCAAGAATTCACCTGTCGGCGGGGTTGGCAGCTCTACGCTGGAACCGTCGTTGGGTGGGACCGAGCCTGGATACCACGGCGCTCCCTCTAACCCGCCAGCGTAGGAGCCACTCTCCAAGCGGTATTGCTCTTGGCGCAGCTTGAGCTCAGCAAAAATAGCGACAACTTCGGTCTTCGCCTGAACGTTTTTTTGAGTTGAGCCGAAAAAAGACACTGCTGCAGCCGCCAAGATACCGACAATCGCAACCACGATCATCAACTCAATGAGGGTGAATCCCACTTGTGTGAATCCCGATTGCTGTTTGCGATTGCCCATTGACGGAAACTTGTCATTGCAATGGCTATACCTAAATGAGGAAGAGCTCGAAGGATATATAACTCGTTGGAATTGCTTCATGCGCTTGGAGCTTGACTGAGTCTGTCATGCCTTGGTGCCGTAAATTGTCACCTACTCTGCGAAGAAAGGACAATTATTGTCCAAAAAAACTGCGCCCAAAGATCACAGTCACCTACAGCGTACATTGGGCACAACGATGTACTTACCTAAGAGTCGTCCGAATCGAGCCCCAGCTTGGTCAGTCGGTATCGTATAGACCGGAAACTAATCCCGAGCAGAGCGGCTGCTCGTTTTCGGACACCATTGCATTGGGTCATTGCCTGGCGGACGATAATTCGCTCATAGTCGGACACAACTTGATCGAGATCGATTCCACCTTCGGGGATTTGGTCGTGTGCCTCTGGCGCTGCAAAGGATGATGTAGTTGTAAGTACTGGTAGGTCGGACACTTCTATGAGTGGACCAGCTGTTAGCGCCACGGCCCGCTCTACTACGTTTTCGAGTTCGCGTACATTGCCTCTGTACTCGTACTTCTCGAGCTGTCTGCGAGCATCGGTGCTAAACCCCTCGATACGGGTCTGGGTATCGCCTCGATGTCTGTCTAAGAAATGATCGGCGAGTAGGGGAATGTCGCTGCTTCTGTGTCTAAGCGCCGGCAATCGTATTTCGATAACATTTAAACGGTAGTATAAGTCTTCGCGGAAAACACCTCTAGAAACTTCATCCTCTAAGTCTCTATTGGTTGCCGCCAACACCCGGACGTCGATGTCGATTTCATCTTCGCTGCCAACCGGACGGACCTTTCGCTCTTGGATTACACGTAGGAGTTTTACCTGCAGGTCGGGACTGAGTTCACCTATTTCGTCCAGGAACAAGGTGCCGCGATTGGCTTTTCGAAAGAGGCCTGGCCTGTCAGTATGGGCGCCAGTAAATGCCCCTTTTACGTGTCCGAATAGTTCTGATTCCATCAGGTTGTCGGGGATCGCCCCACAATTGATCGCGACAAAGTGCTCCTTCTGCCTTGCGCCCTCAGAGTGAAGTGCACGGGCAACAAGCTCCTTGCCGGTTCCGCTTTCGCCCGTGATAAGTACGCTTGTCCGCACCGAGTGAGTTTTCTCTATTAGGTCGAAGACACGCTGCATCAGTGGGCTTCTGCCAATGAGCGAGGTGAGCCGGTAGCGATCCGCTACTTGTTTGCGGAGCGCAATATTGGCTTCGACAAGTGACCGTTTTTCCAATGCGCGGGCGACAACGGTATTGACCAAATCAATCTTAAAGGGCTTGGTGAGATAGTCGTAAGCGCCCATCTTCATCGCTGAGAGAGCGGTTTCGGTGGAGGCGAAAGCGGTCATTACGATCACTTCTGTTTCGAGTTTTCGCGCAACTACGTTTTGTAGAAGCTGCAAGCCGTCCATGGTTCCGGGCATTCGCAGATCGGTGACGATGACGTCAAACTGTTCTGTATCCAGAACGTCGGATGCTTGTTGCCCGGACTCCGCAACTGAGACTTCGTGGCCAGAGCGCTTCAGGCAAATGCCCAGAAACTCGCGCATGGAGCGCTCGTCATCAACTACCAGTATTCGTCCCACGAGTTCAACTATAGCAAGTTCGCTGTGAGTTAGGGCGCTAGGCGCTAGACCTTGCGCAATATCGCGATCAGAAAGCCACCCAAGTTTCGCGCGATTGGAGCATCCGCCAGTACGCTTTCGGCGGCGCGAAGGGCTGGGCCCAAGAGAGGGATTTTGTGCACTTGGGAAAACGGTGTGATGATGCGAACACCACGGCAGCCCACCCACTCTAGGTCGTCGGGCAGGTATTTCCGAATTTGCTCTGGCCCATCGTATCGGGTGTAGACCGCTTCGTCGTTGGTCTCTGAAGAGATTGCGGTCGGAGCTTTGAGTGACTTTATCAGGTAGCGCAGCGATAGCGGGTTGTAAAACTCGGCCAACACAACCCCGCCCGGACGGGTTACTCGGGCCATCTCCGACATGGCCCGCTCGATATCTTCGATGTGGGCCAACACCTTTACGGAGTACACCAGATCAAAACTCTCGTCCTTGTACGGAAGTTGAGTAATTGACCCTTGCACCACGTCAAGCCCGCGCTCTTTGGCTTTGGACAACATGCCAGCGCTGAGATCGACACCGCGAGCGGACTTGGCAAAACGTAGGGACCGGCCCAGCAACAACCCGGTACCGCATCCAGCCTCAAGAATGTCCTTTCCGGTGCCATAGCGCTCAACAGCAGTGAGTTCTAGGTCATCGAGCATCTTGTGGTAGCCGTCACCACGTTCTCGTTCGTACCAATTGGAAAAGTCGTCGTAGTAACTGCGGTTGTCCATAGTTGTCTGGACTCTTCATAACACGGTATGCATCCACGCGGCTGCTCGCGCACAACGTTAAAAACCACGAAGGGCTGTTGGGTAAGCTCCTCGTGGTTTCAAAGCGCTTACACTGCGCCTATTACGTAGACGCCGTGCCGGCTACCTGGTTGTGTTAGGGAGCAGAAGTGCCGCAGCCAGAGCAGAACTTGCCATCTACAGCCTGTCCGCAATTGCTACAGAACTTGGGACCTGCTGCTTCAATGCTCGTACCGCACTCTGCACAGAACTTACCTGCTGGAACGCTGACTTTGCAGCCACTACAAGTCACCATGTTGGCGTTCATGCCGGTTTGTGGCGTGTTTACCGGAGCAGGGGCTTGTTGTTGTTGCTGCGGATGACCACCTGGATTTTGGAAAGTGTTCGCCATTTGTCCGGCCATCGCAAAGCCCATGCCTAGCCCAGCGCCTTGGAGTGCAGCACCACCGCCACCACCGCCGCCTTTGGCCATGCCTTCACCAGCACTGATCATCATGTCCGCTTGCGCCATCTGCTGGTATCCTTGCAGTCCGCCGGCCATGTTGATGTAAGAAGCTTTCTCATAGAACTTGTTGAGATGCTCTTCATCTTTTTCGCCCATTGCGATATGGAAATCACCAAAGCGTGGGATCTCGATGCCGTAGGACTCGACGTGCTTGCGTACGCCATCCAGCGCTTCGGTCTCAATTTCTTCGGTGTACGCGCCTGAGGTGACGTCCGTGAGTGGCCACTTCTTTTTGACACAGAGTTCTGCGATATCGTCTTTGATGGTCTTGAGAACCTGTTGGCGGAACCACTGCAAGAAACCATTGCCTTCGGACTTTTGCATTCCGACCATGCCAATAACCAACTTGGGTGGGTCAGTGACCCTAAGCGAGAAGGTGCCGTGCACCATCAAGTTGGCAAGCAGGCCACTTTGCGAGTCTCGTATCTTGCCAATCTGACCACCGAATTTTAGGTTGGTCATCTCCCGGGTATTGACGAAGAAAATCTCGGCGAGAAACACGTTGCCGCCCGTGAATTTGTCCACGAGTTGGCCCAAGAAGGGAATGTTGCCCGTGTCTAGCGTGTGTCGCCCAGCCGCGAACTGGCCCATAAATTTGCCGTCACGGAAAAATAGCGCCAACTCGTCCGAGTCGACGGTCAACTGGGACTTCATCGGAATAGTTTTATCCGGATGCTTGTAGATGATGTCCGCTTTGTTGGCATCTGGACGAGCGATGGCGAGCTCTTTCACACCATCTTTTACGAAGCTAAAAATTCCCATAAGTTTCCTTGGTCCCTGTTCCCTCTACCCCCAAAAAAAATGAGAGGGGCTGTCTAAATCCAAAATCGAGGGCTTTGTCTAACGTGAACTCGCGATTGCGAACTCTGTCGGAGCATAGCAGAAACTTTCTTCTTGGCCCCTCTGTGTGCTCATGGCTACGGGATCTACGCGAACTTGTGTGGGGGTAACACCCACGTTGTCGTAGTCATACACCGTTGCCAAGAGAGTCAGACTCCATAGTATTGCAGCTTGAGGCATGAACTTTGGGTGGCTTTTTGATAGATCGACTCTGTAAAAGAAGCCGGGCGCCCCCTTGCCAGGGTAGTTGTCGCTTCCACGCTCGAAATACCACCGAATTCATGCGTAAAAAAATCACGATTCTTTCCATACTGGTCGGCATCAATCTGATGTTGTTTTTGGTTGGGTGGGGACGTGGTGGCGAAGAGGAGTGTACCGCGGACGTATGCGTTGGGCTTGTCTTCGATGTTGGTGGCCTCGGTGATAAGTCCTTTAATGATGCTGCGCATCGCGGACTGCTTCAGGCGGAAAAAGAGCTGGGAATCGGTTTTCGCTACATCGAACCGGGAGATGGTAGCGATCGCGAGAGTGCACTTCGGCAACTCGCTTCAAAGGGCAACAAACTCGTTATCGGAGTTGGATTTATCTTCAGTGACGACTTGCGCAAACTCGCGCGGGAATTCCCCGATACAAAATTTGCGTGC
>JAESTW010000085.1 GCA_016763395.1 Kofleriaceae bacterium | reverse complement strand
CGGACACAATTTGGCAAGCCTATCTGTGAACATCAGGTGATTCGGCACAAGATTGCGCACATGGCAACGGAGATCGAGGCAGCCAGGCAACTCTGTTACGCGGCGGCAATTAAGAAAGATGCTGGCGAGCGCTGTGACCTCGAAGCGGGCTACGCCAAGGCATTTGCGGCAGAGATGGCAGAGCGCGTTACCTCTGAGGGCTTACAGGTCTTTGGCGGCTACGGCTACAGCCGCGAGTATCCAGCACAACGCTTTTGGCGAGATGCGCGAGTGTTCCGCATCTTTGAAGGCACATCAGAAATTCAATACGAAGTTATCGCAAAGCGATTGTTAGATTAGGAAGAGGTAGGAATTATTATGAGCGAAACATTTGAACTCGGAACAATCCCACCAATGGGTGCTGTGCCTAAGATGATGAAGGCAGTGGTTATTCGTCCTGAGCGGGAGGGTGAACCTGAGACTGCGATGCAAATCGAGGACATCCCGGTTCCTGAATGCGGTCCCACTGATGTTCTTGTCATGGTAATGGCAGCGGGCATCAACTTTAATGGCGTTTGGGCGGCGCGCGGCAAGCCGGTGAGCGTTATGAAGATGCACCCGGAAGAGCAGTTTCATATTGCTGGTTCGGACGCCTCGGGAATTGTTTGGAAAGTCGGTAGCGCAGTCAAAAGCTGGAAGGTCGGTGACGAAGTTGTATTGCACTGCAACCAGTCTTGTCGCGAGTGCCCGTCTTGTAACGGCAACGATCCGCTGGCTTGCCAACGGCAGAGAATTTGGGGCTATGAGACCAATTACGGCTCTTTTGCCCAATTTGCCTTGGTACAACCTCAACAGCTACTCAATCGGCCACCGCATTTGAGCTGGGAAGAAGCTGCCTCGTACGGGCTCACCTACTTCACTGCCTACCGCATGTTGCTCGGACGAGCTCGAATACAGGCGGGCGACAACGTTCTCATTTGGGGCGCGTCCGGTGGACTCGGTGTGTTTGCGGTACAGCTAACCAAGCTCGCGGGTGCCAATCCAATTGCTGTGGTTTCGCGAGAAGACAAAGCAGAGCTTGTCCGAAGTCTGGGCGCTGAGATGATTATCGATCGCCGAGAGTTTGACCTGAGCAAAGGGGAGTCTGAAACTCGTCGCTTTGGCAAAAAAATTCGTGAGCTTACCGGTGGTGAAGACGCGGACATCGTGTTCGAGCATGTTGGCAAGTACACCTTTCCAACCTCTGTCCGGGTCGCGAAACGCTTTGGTACGATTGTGATTTGTGGCGCTACCACCGGTTACGACCTCGACTTCGATGTCCGGTACCTGTGGATGCGTCAGAAGAGTATTATCGGCTCACACTTTGCCAACGCGTTCCAAGCAGAAAAGGCCCATAAGCTGATCTTCGCGAAGAAGATTCGTCCGGTATTGGATCAGGTTTTCAATTTTGAGGAAACTGCGCATGCGCATCAACTCATGGCCGAGAATAAGCACAAGGGAAAGATGGCCGTCCGCGTTCAGGCGCCGGTGCCAGCGAGTTAACAGGAATTCTCGGGAGCGTAGCCACCCTGGCAAGCTCTCGAGATGAGTATGAGTAGTGCAGTTTCTCGGTGGCGTTACCGACAAGCTCGGACGGTGGCTGGTTCGGGCTAGTCGAGATCCCAGTCCACTTGGCTGAGTGATCGGGGCTGGTCTCGGTCGCTAGCGCTCCGAGGCGCAGGCTCTCTATACGTAACTCGCTTAGGCTCGGGCGTGAAGCCCTCTTTCAAGAGGCTGCTGACATCCGCAAGTAGTGTCGCTTCATCCTCTTCATAGAGTCCATGAGGTTGCGCAGGAGTTGGCTGTGCAGGCTGTGCAGGCTGATGGGGACTGAATTCGGCAAACTGCGTTGCCTCTTCTCCGCCAAGTATGCGGCTAGGCGCTTCAGGTATGTGTACGGAGGAGTTGAGAAGGTGTTGCGCTTCTTCCGGGGAGAGGTGCGCAGTCTTCTCTTCTTCTTCGTATGGATCTTGGTAGTGCGATGCCTCGTACTGCTGTTGCGGTGCCTCGTACTGCTGTTGCGGTACCTCGTACTGCGGTGTTTGATGCGGTGGTGTTTCGTGCTGAGGAGCCTGGTATTGCGGTGTTTCGTACTGCGGTGTTTCGTGGTGCGGCTCGACCACCGGACGCATTTGGCGCCCTCTCGGAGCTTCACGGCTAACCTTGGCCAAGCCGACTATAAGCGCCTCTTTGGGTGTCGATGCGGCAGTCGGGGATTCCCAACGCTGTTCTTGTTGCTCCTGTTCGGCTCGCTCTTGAAATCCACTCACATCATAGAGCTGAGATTCCTCATCAGCATGCCGTCCACCTTCATCCCGGAGCATACGAAGAATTCGGGTGCGCTCACTCGCATCAAGTTGATCTCTAGGTTCGGCTCTTTCACTTTGTCCGCGCTGTGCGAATTCGGAAAGAGGAATCGGACGTTTGTCATTGCCGATGCCAAAGAGACTGCTGGCCGATTTGATGAACTTGCGTCCGGCCATAGATACACTCGACTTGGAACGAGCATCTTTCTGTTGCCGTTGCTGTGGTTGAGCGCTTGGCGCAACCTGTTGGCCAAAGATTAAGCTAGCAGCATCCTGTGCGTTTGTCGGACACTCCTGCGCTTGTGGGGCGAACATTCGCACGAGCTGATCGCTGGCAGGCATGGCTGCCATGTGCGGCCGTTCGGCATAGTGGATGCCGAGAGTACTGAGCCACTGAATTGGAGGGTCGGCACCAATAAGGACAAATGCCGCCTGGTTTGGATAGCGCTTTTGTGTACCGTCGGACATCTGCAAGGTAACCGTGTCTTCGCCAAAGTCGACGACTTCACTTTGCAGCTTGACCTTCATACGACCCCGTTGGGCCATCTTATCGATGGATTGCCGGTTCTTTGCCTGCGCGCGATGGAAGCTGCGACCTCGGTAGGAAAGAATAACTCGAGCCTCGGCCTCGGCCAACGCAAGTGCAGCCTCGAGCGCACTGTCGCCGCCGCCGATGACACATACCATCTTGCCTCGAAAATGATCCGGATCTTCCAAGAGCGATTCGATTTTAGGGTAGTGCTCGCCGGGAACTCCGAGCGTTCGCGGCTTTCCACGGGTTCCTGTAGCCAGAATAACTCGCTGTGAGCGATATTGGGCCGCGGTTGTATTGGTAAGAAAAGTTCCGTCTTGCTGTTTGTGGATGATCTGCACTGTCTCATGCATTCGGATCTGCAAGTCGACCTTTTGCGCCAACTCTTGCCACACCGCAATCATCT